>JAJZXT010000045.1 GCA_021806355.1 Thermoplasmata archaeon | reverse complement strand
CCTCGAATGGGTATGTGCCTGATCTGCACTGAAAATAACCGAGACTTTCCGCTCATAGTTCATGATTGCTTTCGCAAGCATGGAGCCGAATGAAATCTGATCCTCATTCCTCACCTTCCTTGACTGGCCTACAACCACTATTTCCCTCCTTGAAAAGAAGTGCAGTGGAATTGCGGTACCGAAATCAATGGGAAAGACAGATTCATCACCCGAATATGTAACGTACCTAACTTCTTCGCCTATATCTCCAGTTTCACCTATTATTTTCTCACATAATCTTCTTTCGTTGACCCAGTATTCATCCAAATTAACAGATTTAAGTCTGGTATTGCTCTTAAATCTCTCCGTGTTTATGATCCCTATATTCCTTGAAAGATTTATTCCATGTGGAGATAATATAACGATGACATCTGAATGATCTTCGTGAGATATCCCTGAGATCTCGGAATTCATCCTTCTACTCTCCCCATTTGGCTGATCAATTATCTCATCTCCGTGGGGAATCATATAGATCCGATCAAGTACCATTATTAACTTTAAGCAAGCGATTATAATAACTTTTCAGTACGGGAATACAGTTTTTCGATTATCAAGCATCCCTGAAAATAATTGGGTAACTCCTTACCCGGATATATTTGCCCAAATCTACATTTGAAAACGCCTACAAATTATTCACGAAATGTTCTTCTGAAAATTAATAAAAATCATGGACTCAGGAGGGGGATTTAGAGATGAATCGTTCACAAAGAAGAAATCGTTGCTGGCGCGGTATTCCGGAAGGTTGATTGTTTTTATGAATGTTATCCACTCCCCGGATAAGCACATTATATTTCCATCGTTATCAGATTGCACCAGGTATCCCGTACTGTCGGAGCTATGAATTACTTCCCAGTCCCTTATGTAATAGAAATCACTTTTTGGGGAATATTCGTGAACCTCATTTCCTATCAATGGCATTCCCCCGATACTCACAAACTTTCCCATATTACGGTAATTCATCTTTTCCACAAGATTTCGTGATTTGAGGTTATTCTCCTCCACAAGACATCCTATGAACTTTGCCCCGTTCTCCACAGCAACATTTTCGCAGAATTTCATGAGTTGCGTTGCAATTCCGAGTCTTCTGTATTCATTCCTGACTCTCATCCCTCCCATGTAGAACCTAAAAGTACCTGACCGGTTAAGAGATGTGAAACCGAGGATCTTACCCTCATCCTCGTACAGAAATACATCATTATTCCCAATAAAATCGAGCACGTTTTCTGAAATGTAATCCATGTATCCGGCTGTTCTTGAAATTGATGATATTTGATCCGAATCTGATAGTAGTGCTCTTCGTATCACAACAAAAAATGTAAATCGTTTACTTAAAGATGTCAGTGGGTTAAACCTTCGAATGATTGCCAAGAGCCATTACCACGTCGTCCACCATTACATTTACTGATTTCCGGGTCCTGCCTTTCAATCAAATATGGTGAAAGTCTTAAACGATTTTAGAACAAAGATAATTGATGGTTGATGAAGATAGATATTCCCCTGTATATTGGATACTTTCATTCTTTCCTTCGTGAATATCCTGGGATATCCTTTGGAATCCATGCTCCATCCTTCTTCAGGAAGTATAATTCCCAGGCCAGATCAAGTCTGACCTGTTCTTCGTCAATTTTCTCTCTTGTAAGGACTGCTTTCATGAAGATTGGGACCTCTACATGTTGATAAAGATTCCTCAAATGAAAAACGCGGAATTTCCCGGTTTCAGTTCCAAAATAGAAACAGATAAAGACATTTTGAAATGCCTTACCACATTTCCAGAAACAAATGATGAAAAAGATAAGAAAATCCTTCAAAATTCTTATCTCAAGAAATATTATAGAGTTAGTATAATATTAGACGGGTCTGGAGGGGTTCGAACCCCCGGCCTATGGATTAAGAGTCCATCGCTCTACCTGGCTAAGCTACAGACCCCGTGCACAGTAAATTACCTTAAAGGTTTAAAGATTTTGATTTGGACTAACTTACCATAATAGAGACTTGCACTTCATCCAAATCATGATTTTTTGAACTACAGACGCATTCACGGTATAAGACATTTAAGTCAGGCATTGTTTTTTAATGATCTTTGACTTATGACATCATGCAGATTGATGGAGAGAACCTGGGCCTGGAAATGCTTGAGAAGGTAATCAAGAAGGAGGAAAAAGTCACAATTTCGGGAGAAGCAAAGGAAAGGGTTATTAGAAGCAGGAATTCACTGATGAAATTGATTGCGCCCGGGGCACCGATTTATGGGGTTAACACGGGTTTTGGAAGCCTCCTGAACACAAAGATTGATCGCGATGATAGCCAGAAGCTACAGTTGAACCTCATAAGAAGCCATTCGAGTGGATTCGGGAAGCCACTTTCGGAGGAGAAGGTCAGGGCAATAATGCTTGTAAGGGCCAACAGCCTTTCAAGAGGATATTCCGGTGTATCATTGGAACTTATTGAGAAGATACTTGAGGTTCTTAACAGGGGTCTCGATCCGTTTGTTCCTGAATTTGGGTCTGTTGGTGCAAGTGGCGATCTCGCACCCCTTGCACACCTGTGCCTGGCCATTATAGGCGAGGGAGAGATGATTGAGAAAAACGAAAGAAAACCGTCACTTGAGGTGATGAAGAGTAAGGGCGTGGATCCGTATATCCTGAAGGAAAAAGAGGCAATTTCCTTCATAAATGGTACATCAGCGATTACCGGTATTGGGGCTGTTGAGGTGATCAGGGCAAAGCAGGATATTGCAATGGCAAGCGCATCATTCTCAATGGCCTTTGAATCACTACGTGGAACGAGAAAGGCGTTCACGCCATGGGCACTTTCAACAAGAAAGCAGTTTGGTCAGTCCCTGATAGGGGCAAAGTTGTATTCAGTCTTTTCAGAGAGCCCGAGAGTGGTGGAGCAGGATAAACTGAAGATCCAGGATGCCTATTCCCTGAGGTGCACACCACAGGTATATGGTGCGGTTTATGATACAATCTCATATGTGGAAAGTGTTCTGGTATCTGAGATGAACTCGACTACTGACAACCCCCTGATAAATGATGATGAATACATTTCATGTGGGAACTTCCACGGAGAACCTGTTGCCTTTGCCTGTGACTTCCTTGCAATAGCCCTTACGGATCTTGGAAATAGCATATAGAGGCGACTTGCCCGAATTACGGATTCATCTCTAAGTGGCCTGGAACCTTTCCTTGTGAGGAATAGCGGCCTAAATTCAGGATTCATGATTGGACAGTATGCAGCGGCAGCACTGTGCAACAGGAATAAAATCCTTGCTTATCCTGGATCAGCCGATTCCATCCCGACATGTGCCAACCAGGAGGATCACGTAAGCATGGGAACTAACGCAGCCAATAAACTGACTGAAATAAATGATAATATACACAGGATTATAGCCACTGAGTTTGTCATGGCTGCCCAGGCCATGGACTTATCCCCCAATGGATATTCACCATTTTCTGCCAGACTCAAGGAGAAAATCAGGGAAAGAATAGAATTTCTTCACAGTGACAGGCCCATATACAGGGATATGGATAAGATGGAGAGCGTCATGGAATCTGATGATTTTATTGAGATAGTCAAGGAAAAATTTCATACCCTGTTCTGAAATTTTTTCCATCTAAAATGTGTTTAGCATGTTTCATAATTCCCTGGTCAGAATTCGACCTCGAGGTATATAGGGGCATGATCGGAGCCTGTAATATCCTGCAGTATTCCAGAATCCTTCACATTTTTTTCCATAGATTTGCTCACTATGAAATAATCGATTCTCCATCCAATGTTTTTTGCCCTTGCATTGTGCATGTATGACCACCAGGAATACTGACCCCCCTCTTTGTGAAATATTCTGAATGTATCCACGTGGCCTTCATTCAGAAATTCAGTCATCCATGCCCTCTCTTCATCAGTGAATCCTGCACTCCTGTGATTGTCACCAGGTCTGGCGATATCCAGTTCAGTGTGGGCAACATTGAGATCGCCGCAGATTATAACTGGTTTCTTACTTTCCAATCTGCTCGTATACCTTGCAAAATTCCTGTCAAAGTCAAGCTTCATTTCGAGACGTGAGAGGTCCCTTCTCGAATTCGGGAAATAACAGTTCAGGAGGTAAAAATCTTCAAACTCTATTGTTAGAACCCTGCCTTCATCCATGCTCATTTCAGTCGAAATGTCGAGAGGTGCCATCTTTGACAGGGTCATTGTACCGCTGTACCCCGCTCTCTTAGCTGGATTTGAATTGATATTATAACCACTTGTTGAGAATCCAATGGGAAGACTCTTTCCATCGTTCTTGATCTCCTGAAATGCCATGATATCAAAGTTGCCTGATAATATGATGTCCATCAGTCCCTTTTGAATTGCAGATTTGAGTCCGTTTAGATTCCAGATGTCATGAAAAAAGTTCTTTTGGTCACGTTGGCATGACGATGTTAGCGTGAGAGTCGGAGAGGCAGCAGTCTGTATCCTTGACCTGTGAGGTCGCGTTCCAGATTTGCTGCCCTTCG
>JAJZXT010000055.1 GCA_021806355.1 Thermoplasmata archaeon | reverse complement strand
CTTTTTTGAAAACACGATCATTATACATATATGAAAAATGAGGAGAATGCCTCTCCGGAAAAACTATCTCGTTGAGAAAGTGATCAATAAATATTAGTGAAATCTAAGACTATTCTGACGCCATATGTTCATTTTATTGAATTGGAAAAAAAATTCATAGAAAAGCCGCCGACGGGGTTCGATCCCGCGACCTCGTGCTTACCAAGCACGCGCTCTACCAGGCTGAGCTACGACGGCATTGCTACGGTAATCCCTTCGGATTAATAAAACTTTTAACGGATTTTTGCGCGACTCTACGAAAAGATCGAATGCGTTGAGCCAAAGGATTCTGTCAGTTTTGTGCTGTAATAGCCGTTCTTGCTGATAAGTGTTTGAAACCAATCGAACGGTTATCGGTTCAGGAAGGTTAATAAAGCTGCTTATATGACTATAGAGTTAGCATGGAATTCGATTATGATGCCATAGTCATAGGAGCCGGAACGGGTGGTTTATCAGCTGGCGCGTCCTTGAAAAGATCAGGAGCCAGATATCTCATTATTGATAAGAAGCATGAAATTGGACTGCCGGTCAGATCAACAGGGGCGGTTTCACTGGAATGGGTGAATAGAATTGGAATGCCAACCGAGAAGAAAATCATATCTTCTGAAATATTTGGCATGGATTTCAGGACAACCGGTGGAAATCACATTGCACTGACTTTTGACAAACCTGTGGGATTAGTTTATGATTTCACAAAATATGAAAAATATCTTTCCTCAGAATTTGAGGGAAAATTGAACATTCGCATGGATGAAAGAGTTCTCTCCGTGGAAGGAAATGAAGTAACCACAGATAAAGAGAAAATTACAGCAAAAAACATCGTACTTGCTGCGGGTCCCCAATCAAATCTTGGTCCGAAGCTGGGAAAGAATAAAGCTCTAGTTGCATACGAGGAAACCCGGGAATTGCCAAAGAGGGATGATTTTCAGATGATTCTGTGGTTCAGTGATATGGCCCCAGGAGGTTATTTCTGGGATTTTGCAGAGAGCGAAAACACCAGAAAAATAGGAGTATGCTATTATCCTATTGAGCCGTCCCAACCAAAGAATATCCTTGCGAAATTCACAGAGAAGTTTCCTGAAGTTAGAGGAGAAATGTTGCACAGCATGGCACACCAGATTCCACTTACAGCTCCTGCTGAAACGGTAACTGATGGTAATAGGCTAATGGTAGGCGATATGGTAAATGCAGTTCTTAACACAACTGCCGGAGGGTTACAGGGCGCATTTTGGTCTGGAAAGGAGGCAGGAAATGCCGCCGCCGCGGATAATCCTGCCCGGTATCAGAAAGCATGGACTGAGAATATTTATCCCTGGCTGAAGAAACATAATGAACTCCATGGAAAGATCCACAAAAAGGGAGAAAAATCTGTATCGAGATATATGACTATAGCAAAATTCATGCCAAAATCCGTGAAGAAAAAAATATTTGGTGGATTATAGAAGTATACTGATCGAATTGATAACCAAAGTAATATTACCCTTGTGTTTATCTAAAGGATCATATGTACTCTCATGATAACGAGGAAGAAGAACTCGATGACGAGTTAACCCTTTCACGGCTAAAAAATACCTGGGATAGTTTCTTCCAGAAATATGATTATTATGGAGAAGTCGGCAAACTGACATCACACTATCCATCTGAAAAAAGCCTCTACGTTTCATATAATAAACTTGAGGAATTCGATGGAGAATTTGCCAGAGAAGTTCTTGAAAACCCGGTAGAAGTTATTTCAGCAGGGGAGAAGAAGATCAAGGAATATTCAAGGGTCGAAAAGGAATCTATTTTAGGCAGGGAAAAAGACAGTGTAAGGATAAACTTAAGGATTGTAGATCTGCCTGAGGATATTAGATTTGAAATCCGGAATATCAGGAGTCCTGAGGTCGGCAAACTAATTAGCGTAACTGGCATAATAAGGAAAAATACAGAGGTGCTCCCGAGAATCATGAATGCATGTTTTGAATGCACCGTTTGTGGACATCGTTTCTTTATCTCCCAGGGGAAAGGAAAAATAGAAGAGCCAACAAGATGCACATCAGACAAGTGTGGTCTTGAGAAAGGAAAGACCAGATTCAAGCTTATCACTTCCGATTCTGTTTTTGTAGATACACAGAAGATTGAGATCCAGGAGAATCCTGAAAACCTTGGGGGAGGAGCACAACCACTGAGAATGGCTGTTATCCTTGAGGATGACATTTCTGGAAAGTTATTCCCCGGCGACAGGGTTACCATTGACGGAATCCTGATGGCAGACCAGAAGGTCAATGCTGGAACTCCGATGACAGAATTCAGCATTTACCTTTACAGCTTAAATTTCAGGAAAACAGTCAAAGAATTGGATGAAATTCACATTACAGATGAGGACGAAGAGAAGATACACGAATTATCAAGAAATCCTAAAATAATGGATATGTTGATTTCTTCCATAGCACCAACGATATTTGGCCTGGAAAAGATAAAGCAGGCGCTTGTTCTGCAGATGTTTGGCGGTGTGAGAAAGGTTATGAAGGATGGAACATCCATGAGGGGTGATATTCATGTCCTGCTCGTTGGCGATCCGGGCACAGCCAAATCTCAGCTTCTAAGGTATATGACAGAGATTTCTCCCAGAGGAGTCTTTGCCTTCGGAAGAGGTTCCAGTTCAGCTGGGCTTACAGCGGCAGCAGTTCGGGACGAATTCGGGGAAGGGAGATGGACACTGGAGGCAGGAGCCCTTGTTCTAGCCGATAATGGTTTTGTTGCAATAGATGAATTAGATAAGATGGATCAAAAGGATACTGCATCAATGCATGAAGCAATGGAGCAGCAAACTGTCACAATTTCAAAGGCAGGAATAATGGCCACATTGAAGTCAAGATGCGCGGTCCTTGCTGCTGCCAATCCAAAAGGGGGAAGATATCGCCCGGAACTTGACTTCATGGAGCAGGTAGATTTTCCACCTCCACTAATATCAAGGTTTGACGTGATTTTCAAGATAATGGACAAACCCTCAAAGGAGGGCGACTTGAAACTGGCGGAGCATGTCTTGAGGGCGCACAGGCTGGGGGAAGGTTATAGGAGCCTTGAGAGTAGGGGAGTGGAGGATGAACAGGTAATTGATGCAGAAATATTTGAGCCTCCAATTTCAAAGGAGATGCTCAGGAAATATGTGGGCTATGCAAAATCAAGAGTGATTCCAAAATTATCAGACGAAGCCATTGCTGTTCTTAGGGATGAATATGTCAACACAAGATCTACCGGCGAAAAAAAGAACTCCATACCAATAACTGCAAGGCAGTTGGAGTCAACGATCAGGCTGGCTGAGGCTGCTGCCAAGGCGAGATTATCGGCAATAGTTACCGTTGATGATGCAATAATAGCAAAGAAGATAGTAGACTATTTCCTTTACGATGTTTCCGCATCAGATGGGCACATAGATATTGATCTCCTGATGACGGGCATGAGCTCCATGCAAAGAACAGATATAGAACGAATCAGCGACATTATCAGCGAATTGAAAAGATCAAATAAGGGATCACCGCTCGAAGACCTTGTTATTTCAGAAGGCGTGAACCGCGGAATGCGTGATGCGGAAATAAGGAAGGCTATTGCGAAGGGGAAGTCAATGGGAATCTTCTTTTCACCCTATGCCAAGAGGATAGATTTAGTGTGATTCAAAGGAATGGGGGTTTTTAGATGAACAATGAAATATGGCTGAAGAATGATCATTCGATAATTGACCAGAAAATTTTGGAAGTGATGGATCAGATAGATCACGAGCACATAAATACCGATTTATTTGCAGAGATTGAAAGTGGCTTGAAAAGACACATCTTCTTTGAAGAAACTATTCTTTTTCCATCGCTGGACGATGGTGATGTTAGAATCCACCAGATGATGGAGGGCCTGAAAATGGAGCATGCAGCACTGTGGAAATTAATGAATATTGTGGATAAGGAAATTGCTGATGAGATTTTCATAAAAATAAAGAAAAGTGTTTCTGAAATGCTTATGATTTTGAGAGTCCATAATGAAATTGAGGAAAAGAATGTGTATACCTTAATCAAATCTAATTCAGAGATTGATAAATTTGACATTGAAGCACTTGAACTGCCATCAGGTTGGATATGCGAAAAGCTGAGGAATAGAAAAAACACCAAATAAACGCGGACCGAAAGTCTTAGCATACTATTCTTTGCTTTTTAGATTGTATGGTTTTCTTCCAATGTGAATACAAACAGTGACTTAAGGATGGTTGATACAATAAAACTTGAGATACGCTATTGGCAGATTTCACTAATGGTGAAAAATAATCTAATCGAAGGTTTTTCATTAATGAGAAATTTATTATAATGATTCTAATTGCCAGAGAAGGGGCTCGTAGTCTAGTGGTTATGATACCGCCCTTACAAGGCGGTGGTCACCGGTTCAAATCCGGTCGGGCCCATTAATAGTCATATGCTGGCATATATCAAAAAATGAACTAAAGCCAGTTAAAGAAATCTTGTGTTAATTCTCGAAGTATATGTTTGATTATAAATGATATCTTTT
>JAJZXT010000112.1 GCA_021806355.1 Thermoplasmata archaeon | reverse complement strand
ATTCCGCTTATACACGCCAAGGAAAATGTCCTTGTTTCCAGTCCAACGGGTACTGGCAAGACGCTTACCGGGTTTCTTGCAATCATCAATGAACTGTTCGGGCTTGCAAGAGCAGGTGAATTGCAGGATAATATTTATTGCCTGTACGTAAGCCCCCTGAAGGCGCTGGCAAATGATATAGACCGAAACCTGAAGCAGCCTCTCCAGGAAATTTATGATCTGGCAGAGAAGGAAGGCATTTCCCTTACCAAGATACGTGTCGGGGTCAGGTCGGGGGATACCACGCAGAATGACAGGCAGAAGATGCTCAGGAAACCGCCACAGATATTGATAACAACCCCCGAATCACTTTCCCTTTCCCTTTCCGCCCCTAAATTCAGGGAGAAATTTTCAACAGTCAAATATGTGATTGTTGATGAAATTCACGAGGTTTCCTCGTCAAAGAGAGGGACATTGCTGTCACTGAATCTAGAAAGACTCCAGATCCTTTCGCCGAATCTGGTAAGAATTGGATTGTCAGCTACCCAGGCTCCCCTTGACGTGATTGCAAACTTTCTCTGCGGAATGGAAGGAGGCAAGCCACGAAAATGCAATATTATTGACGTTGATATAAAAAGAGACCTTGATCTTACCACTATAACCCCGGTGGATGACCTCACATTATCCAACCCGGAAGTTGCCAACGAAAGAATGTATGATATCCTTGCAAAGCTTATTGAGGAACATAAGACAACCCTGATATTCACCAATACGAGAAGCGGTACGGAGCACGTGGCGGTAAGGCTCAAGGCAAGGGGCATAGAGAGTATAGAGGCGCATCATTCATCCCTTGGGAAGGAAACCCGTCTGGGTGTTGAGGAGAGGCTGAAGAAGGGAGAGTTGAAATGCGTAATTTCATCGACTTCACTGGAATTGGGCATTGATATTGGAAGCATTGATCTTGTGGTACAGATTGGCAGCCCAAAGTCTGTTTCCAAGGGCTTGCAGAGGATAGGGCGTTCAGGCCATTCCATAAGGGAACTGAGCATGGGAAGATTCGTTGTGTTCAATCTTGACGACCTGGTTGAATGTGCAGTCCTGACACGTGCCGCCTACGAGAAGGAAATAGACAAGGTCAAGGTGCCGGAGAATGCTCTGGACGTTCTATCACAGGCCATAATTGGAATCAGCCTTGAAAAAACGTGGGGGATTGATGAGTCATATGCCCTTATAAGATCTGCATACCCTTACAGGAACCTGTCCATGGAGGATTATATGGACGTGCTCCATTATCTCTCAGGAAGGGTTGCCGATAATACCATCTATTCCAAGATATGGCTTGACGAGGAGGCCAGGGTTTTCGGAAAGAAGAAGAGCACGAGAATGATTTATTTCATGAATATTGGCACAATTCCAGATGAGGCTGATTATAAGGTTGTCGACCAGACCGGGAGAAACCTGGGGCAGCTGAGTGATAAATTCGTCGAGAGAATGAAGCCCGGTGACATATTTGTTCTTGGAGCAAGAACGTATGCCTTCCTAAAGGCAAGGGGAAACAGGATCATTGTGAGGGATGCCACCGGAATAAAGCCAACGATACCCTCATGGACAGGAGAGATGCTCCCCAGAAGCTATGATCTTGGCGTTCTCATAGGAAAATTCAGGAAAGACATTCAGGGAATGTTGGGCAACGAAGCTGATGCCAGAAAATATCTTGAGGAAAATTACAGGGTTGACCGAAACGGTTCAAGAAGCATTCTTTCCTATATAAGGAGCCAGGAGAAATTCGGGGTTCCAACCGATGACTTCCTGCTGGTAGAAGGGAATTTTGAAAACGGCCTGTACAATGCACTTTTCCTTGTTCCACTGGGCCGAAGGGTTAATGACGCATTATCAAGAGCGTATGCCATGGCTATTTCCACCCGATACGGAATCAATACCAGAATCACGGTTACCGATGATGGCTTCATGCTGACCTATGAACAGAAGATCGACCTGAAGCAGATACCTTCAATGGTAAACGCCGACAATTTTGAAGACCTCGTGCGAAGGTCCGTTTCCAATACCGAGGTGTTCAAGCAAAGATTCCGGCACTGTGCATCCAGGTCAATGATGGTTCTGAGGAGATACAAGGGGCATGAAATATCAGTAGTCAGGCAGCAGTTGAGGAGCGAAAAGGTTCTCAGGGCGCTTGAGGAGCTTCCGGGATTTCCTGTCATCACGGAAACATACAGGGAAATAATGAATGACATGATGGATGTCCCCCTGGCAAAGAAATATGTTTCTGAAGTCATAGAAAAGAGGAGATATAAATTAAATGACTATTCAAATGAGTCCAGCCCGTTCTCGCTTTCCCTGATACTTGCAGGAGTATCGGATATTGTCATGATGGAGGACAGGGCAAGATTGCTGAGGGAACTCCAGTCACGCATAGTGGACAAAATATACAGCAATGAAAGGAAGGATTTCATCATAAGGGATCCAAGGCTTGTAGAGAATTTCTTTGCCTCAAAGGTTCCTAGAGTGGAGAATTATGAAGATTTCATCAAGTTTTCAAAATACTTTCCATATTTTGACGTGATGAGGAACCGGTTCAATTCACCCTATCCGTATGGAAAGGGGGAAATGTTGAAATTCGCTGAGAGAGCCATAATGGAAGGAAAGATAATCTCTGTCCACATCAGGAGCACTTTCTGGACAACGCCGGAAAAATATCCCGCGTTTAGAAACCTGTTCAGCGCTGGAAAAAATCCATCACCCGATGAATCAGATATACTTGATCTGTGCACAGACAGGACATTCAAGGAATTGAAGGAAGTTTCTGGTGTTCCTGAGGACAGGTTGAGGGGAATTTTGCTTAATCTTGAATCATCATATTTAATTCAGAGATCGCTTAAGGATGGAAATCAAACCTATGAGAAAAACAAGGGAGAATTCAAGAATGGTTACACATTCCGAAATCTTCTCATCGATTTCATAGGCACAATGGGCCCCATGACCTTTGACGAGATAAGCGTGAAGTTGCCGTGCGATCAGGACATGCTTCGGAAAGAACTTGAAGAACTTGTTTCCGGAGAAATACTTCAAAAGGACTATATAACCCCTGTATTTGCAGAGCAATATATTGTAAAGGGAGATCTTGCATCCCTGTTAAGTGTGAAGGAAGAGGATCCGAAAAAGAACAGGATTGCAAAGCTTTCATGCCCTGTGGAGAATCTGGATCAATACCTGGAAAGGTATGGCTTCTTTGCAGATCTCTCCTGGGTTAAAGCGAGAACTGCCCACCTTAAAGAATCAGATGTCGATGAATATATTGAGAATGGAAAGATACTTGCAGGCAGATTTTTCAGGCACAGGAACACGTGGATAAGCAGGGAATTTGCCTCCACACTCAGGACACTGAGAAAACGTGAATTGAACCCAACAGAACTGAAGATATTGGAGTTCCTGAAATATGGCCCTGCCACAATAAGTGGAATAGCCTCTGCCATGGGTGAGGAGGTTCCCGTAATCAAGGAAAATATAAGAAACCTTGAATTTCTTGTCGAAGTAGGAAGCAGGAATGGCATGGTATATGGCATAACCCACGGCGAGGAGATATCAAGGCACGAGTCAGTGAAAAAAATGGTTTCTATGTTTGGCCCCGTATCAATAAGGGAATTGTCGCAGTTCTTCTGGATCGATATTTCACATGAAGACTTCAGGGAAATTAAATCCACTTATTATGATGGATCGATCTATTACGGGGAAGATATACCCAAGACCCCGCAGAAAATAATTGTCAGCGCAAACGATCTCATAACAATATATACTGGAAAGCAGTATGTTGAGGATTCAGGAATTAACGCACTCTTTTATGATGAAGGCAACCTCTGCGTATCCATGTCCATGGAACAGTTCAAGGCTACTTTGTGGATAGATTCCATAGTTATAGACAGAAAGGAATACATTTCCTCATTTATAGAAACACTGAAACGCCATGGTGAGAGGAACGGCATTGTGGATGTCATAATGCTTGACTTCCCTGAAGATATGAAAGAGGTACTTGCCAGGAGCGGATTCAATCTCTCTGGAAGAAATGCAATATTTGGGAGCGGACAATTCCTGGACCTTATCTCCGGAGACCTCCTGAATCTATCCCTGAACCATTATTCCTCATACAGAAATGTCAATAGGAGTGTGCTGGAGAAGATCAACCACGCCTTCCTGGGTTTCAGGGATTCCATAGAGGCGCACTATTCAGGTATAAAGGAGAATGAGCTTGAGAATTACTACCTGTCCGACCTCATTTACAATTTTAACGGCCCGTTCTCAATATCAGCCAAGGGCACTCCGGAGATCATATCCATATTCAGAACCATAAGGAAGGTTCCTCTGGACGGCAACAGGCCTAAGATACTGAAGGTCATAATGGAAGACCCTGCCGACGAAAAAGAGATAAGCCAGCTAACGGGAATAGATCAGTCGCACGTTAGGGAAGCTGTCAAGTATTTGTTTTCAAAGTGCATTATCGCAAAGGACCACAACGGAAACCTGAGATTTATTGTTGAACGTTATGAGAAAGCAGAATGCGTGAGGATAATACTGAGAGAAGTAATAAGCGCCCTTGGCTATATATCAAGGGACATCTATGAAAAGGTGACGGACGACCCTGATCTTGAGATATTTTCCCATGAAATTGCAAGCATGGTTAAATCCGGGGTTTTAAGGAAGACATTTATTAAGGACAGCCGGGAACCGTATTTCTTCTCGAGTAAAGCTGATATGAAACCGGGTCAGCCTTCCGGCAGAATGAGGATATTATCCCAGAAAGATTTTCTATACCTCTGCTTCAAGGATTTCATCAAATCCAATTTAGGAGGTACGAAGACATTCCTTGTTGAAAAGAATGGAGTGATTACAGGTGCCGTGTCTTTCAGGAAACTGGGTAGAAATTTCGAGATAAAGAATATAATCGGCGAGGAAATAAGCAGTGATGAGATAAAGAGGGAATTGAGCATACTCGGCTATTCAACCTCATTTTGAAATGCTTGCAAAAGATGATGATTTGCCCGCAATTAATCTGCAATTCAATTCGCCTGAAGGAAAATCATTATTTGCCTAAAATGTATGGGAATCTATGTCCTATGACTTGATACTCGTCGAAGGCATCAATATCGTCCTCTCATTGTTCTTATTGACCGTTTCATCGATGGCGGTTAAGAAGGGAGTCAGGATTTTTAAGTATATGCTGGTGTCATTTGCAATAATATTTATCTCGACCTTCATTACCGCGCTTTCGGCATTCAATATTGGCCCTGCATATTTTGGTTCCATGATTATCCCTGAATTGGCTCTCTTTCTCGTCATGATATTGTTCTATGTTGGTGTTATCAAGGGTAACTGAGGCTTTGTGTGGATGCAAAAGAAAATCAAAGGGACAAAATAATAGGGGTTCTGGAAAAGAACCCTGGGCTGCACTTCAGGGCGCTCCAGAGAGAGACAAATCTTGCTGTGGGGCAGTTGGAATACCACCTCTACCAGCTGGAAAAATTGGGAAATATATCCTCCAGGCGGGATGGGAGGTTCAAGCGTTACTTTATTTCAGATAATTCCACACTTCTGGACAAAAAGATTTCATATTATTTGAGAAACAAGAAAGCCAGGGAAATCATCATCAGGCTACTGAGGAAATCGCCAGAAAACTCAGAAGAATTGAGAATAAAATTGAAAATGAAAAGAGATGAAATGGAACAGTTAATCAATAACATGATCGATGACATGATAATTGTGAATGAAGGAAAACAACTATCCATAGCTGCTCCCACCCAGGTCAAGAAAGCCATAAGAAGTGTCAAGGCTTCTTTCCTGAGTGAACTGGCCGAGAGCCTCATAGATCTACTTGACACGGAATGATGAGCGCACGTATCTATGAACTGTTCAAAATGATCTCTTTCCTTTGTAGTATGTATAACCGCCGCCTATCATGAGCAGGCCAAGAAATATCCCGATTGAAAAGTATTCGAAATTATTGAGAATAATGTTTATTGCGGTAGACCCGATATTATTGATCGTGAAGTTTGAATTGATATTCTGGCTCGGGAAGACCAGGTAGGGATCCTCATAAAATGTGCTTGTGTTGTTCGAAATTGGGAAGCTTCCTATCGTGGTTATTCTTCCTGGCGTAATCGATTCGTATGAGGAGAAATTGACCGTTTGCCCGTTGTCCTCAAATTGGTTTCCCCAGATATACATTAATGGAAACGTCTTTGTAAGGTTGACAAGATAACCGTTGAATTCACCAGATGAGCGGTCATTTACCTGCCTGTGGTATTTGACGTATTTTTCCTTTACCCCGTTAGACAGGAAACTGTTCTGGAACATGAAAAGGGTTGAATTTCCAAACGTGTGCCCATGAAACATGATCTGGAATGAAATTTCCAGGGAATTTGTACTGTTAATTTCTGTCATGTTATCCGTTGAATTTTGATATGAACTTATTTCAATCTGGTTCGCAAATTCCGTAACATTAGTAAATACTTCCCCCTTTATGGACAGCTTTTGCAGGATGTGGAAGAGATCGAACTGGTTTAACATGTTCAATGAACCGGAGATGTTTGAATACAGTGGGTTTGATGTGTTAGTGGATATATTCACGAGAACGCCATTTAGATATTTTTCGTACTGCATCATAATATATTGAATCGGTTGATTAAATGAAATGTTAGTGCCAAGCAAATCCTTTGATGATAATCCTGTTGGAAAATTATTATTGTTCAGCAGGTACAACGCCTTCAACTGCTGTATGAGCATGCCTACTTCAGGAGAAAACGTGATAGTGGACGAATACGAACGATTGATATTACCGCTCTCAGATAGTTTCCAGCTTGATTGATTCCAGAACCCAATGAATGGTATCCCATCCTCCAGCATATATACGTACGGAACCGAGACGTTGAATGAGTTCCCATCAAGATTTATGGTGATCCCGGGATGCTTATAATACTCCATGCTTGGTCTATCGATTGCAGACTTGGCTAATGAATCCGTTCCGGAAATGGAAATAACACTGAATGCCACAATTATGCATACAATGGTAAGGTATCTCAATGATAATACAATAGATTAGTTTGATAATTTATTTTTGGTACAAACTCATCAGGAGAATTCCTCTTCCAGTTCCAGCATAATCTGGTTCATCACTTCGTCAAAAGACTTGCCTGTATATTCCCTAAGGCCACCCATCTCTGTTCTTAATTTGGCAACAAATTCATCATCTTCTCTGGAAAACTCTATGTTGCAGATCAACTCCTGCATTTATATCAACCAAAGCGTGATTTATATGTTGTTATTAAGCTTTCCATTACTTCCAAATTCTCTGCAATAAATTTATTAACTCTCAATTTTTTCGGGAATAGTTTCATAATGTATTTAATAATGTTAGAAAGAGAGAGAACGGATTCAAGGCGCTTAAACTCATTGCAATCATGATGATAACTGCAATGATGGCAATACCTCTTGTCCAGCATTTTAATAATGAACATGTTTCTTCACCTGTGGAAACCTATTACAGCGAAAATGCGAGGTTCGTCTATCAAATTGATCAAGTACCACTTGCCCAACCTCTTCAGAATGAATATACAACTGTACCGGTTGAATCACAATACATTAAAAATACCACGTTTGCCTATAAAAATGGTCCGATTAGTAATTTATCAATGCATAATGAAAATGTAATGAATGGAAGAGATAGTTCCAAAACTCAAGCTATAACTTGTAGTAATGCAAATTTCTTATTTGGTAAGTTCTCTTATAAAATCAAAACAGGATCTATTAAACAGGCAATAAATGTCGCAGTTTATAATTATAATTCAACATCCTTTTTCATAATAGAGTATTTTGACGGACACTTACAATCAAGGAAAATTGTAAGTATTGATGATACTTTATTTTCTACGAGGAATCAAGGTACCGACTCAATTAGGCTTCCCAACAATTCAGCTTTAAAGGTAATAAGACATGTAACCGAGAGAAACGGAATGATAAATCATATTTTTATGAGGATCCCAAGAGAAAATTATAGCCTTAAGATAATTTTACTTCATTCACACATCATATCAGGAAAATCACCTAATCAATTGCTTTCTGTGAAAGAAAGGAAGTACTACTTCTTTCTTCCAGAATATTACCCACCGAATCATCTTGGGAGTAATACATCAAATATAACCAAATCGACTATCATTGGCCCTCCTGGTTCAGGCGGGTTTGGATCGTATGTCGTATCTGGTTCGCTTTCACTTCAAGAGAAAGACAACAGCGCTACCAAATATAATGTTTGGCATATCGGACTAGGCATTACACAATATATATGCGGAAATTCTAAATTTGACGGTTCAATTTCATTAAGCCCTAGTTTTGGCGCCGATTCAAGATTTAATAACTGGTGGCTTAAATCATCAACTTCAGGGATAAGTGCTCAAAGTTCTACAGAAAGGACTGTGTATGCTAAAGCCTTTTTTTATGGTGTATTTCCCCTTGGCTATGATGATAACTGGTTTGCCTATCCACAAGTAAGTATTACCGTATCAAATTCAGGCGCCTTAACCGGATGTATCACTATTCCTATTTTTGCATCTGGACCATCTAATCCACTTACTCTATGGAGTGATATCACTCCAACTAATGGATCCTTTTCCGGGCAAGAAAGTTTCACTGAGTGTATAGTTAGTTGATTAAGGTGAATTATATTGAAAACTGATGTGGAAAGCATAAAATCAGCAAGAAAAAAATTGCAAATATCTATCTATATATCCCTTATTTTTACAATAATCACTTCAATTATTGATTTTTTGGTTAACAATGGACGTAGCGAACCAACTCAAATCGATCATTATGCCTTATTTATAGCTTTAGTTCTATTGATAGTGCCATTGACCGTAATAATCATTCCCCAGAAAAACATGATTTACGTTATAAGTGTTCTCCAAATATTAGGATATATTTGGTTAACTATCACGTTTGATGCGTTGGCTCCATCCTTTATCCCTTGGGTAATCAACATTTTTGTCATAATATACGCAAATGATTTCATAAGAATCACTAACCAAGGAAAATAAATTTATAGGCCACAATCCTCTTTTCTATACGTTCAGAAACCAATAACAATTAATTTAAACTCGGCGTGTGAGGTTGAACCAATGAAGAAACCAACCAACTCCATGCTAATATTACAGACACACCAAGATGTTGTACTATATCAATAAATGAAATTACTTGTGTTCAATCCAATTTGAGCATAATTCGGCCTATGTTTTTCCTCTGCTTTATGTCAGTGAAGGCACTGTTGACATCTTCCAGGTTCCTCAAATCGTGCTTCACCTCCCTCACCTTTCCACTCTTCGATAATTCAAGGGCCCTTTTCAGGTCATTCCTTGTAGAGCTTATGCTCCCTTCAATCCTGTTTCCTTTAAGTATTATCATTCCTAAGGGAAGAGGCACAGGTGTCGGTTCAAGGTTTCCGATTATTATGAGCCTTCCCCCAAAAGAGAGCGATCTTAAAGATGAACTGAAGGTTGCGTTGCCAGTGTTTTCCAGCACTATCTCAGAGCCTTCCGGCCAAATTTTCTTCACTTCCTTGTCAAATCCATCTGAAGACTCTATAACAAAATCTGCTCCCAGTTCATAAAGTGTCTTCTCCTTCCACTTAGAGCTTGTCGCAGCGATAACCTGTGAACCCATGGCCTTGGCTACCTGGATTGCGTGGGAACCTACGCCACCTCCTGCCCCTGTGATTAATACCCGGGAATTATACCCTGCATCACCCACTGTGTTCAGGGCATGGTAAACCATTCCGGTAACGCATGCGGCAATTGCTGCCAGTTCCCTTGGCACTCCATCCGGCACCTTTACAAGACTTTTTTGTGAAACATTGACGCATCTGGAATATGAACCGTTGATATTTTCCCCATATGTTTTCTTCCTTGGGCATAAATTCTCGCGTCCGGATACACACTGTTCGCATGATCCACATGGTTCATAAATTAAGCTGGATACCCTGTCCCCAACGTTAAAATCCTTGACTCCTCTTCCAACTTTGATGATTTTTCCTGAGATTTCATGACCAGGGATTATTGGCGGTTTCATTCTGGGAAAAAATCCTTCCTTTTCGAGAATATCCCGATAGCATATGCCAGTAATTTCCTGTTCAATTGTTACCTGTTCATCGAGTGGTTCAGGGATCGCAAAATCCTCTATCACCAGATCTTTTCCTATTTCTTTCAAGAATGCAGCTTTCATTAGAATACAATGTTAGACTATTATTTATGTGTTAGAGTTATTATGGTTTACTTCCTTCAAAAGCGTAGATTAGCGAAGATTTATTATAGACATATTCTCAGAATCCCACGTCGAAATGAGTGTACATTCACGCTATAGCCAGCAAAATTATCAACGCACCATAAGGCTCATCGCCGCTACATGAGAACAATAATAAGATAAATAATGCTCTATTGTGGAGGAACCGGTATGTCTCTAAAAAGCCACGAAATGGAGAAGTTAAATGTGTGTATTATTGGAGCAGGGGGGAACTCAAGCCTTGTATCACTTCTCCTTTCCCATCACGGTGTAAGCGGGATAAAAATAGTTGACGGAGATATAATTGAGCATACCAATCTGGAGAGGCAGGTACTTTTTGGAAATAGTGATATTGGAAGGAACAAAGCAATCGCAATGACAAGTATAATCAGGAGTCAGGGAACATTTGCCAAAATTGAAGCGATCCCTGAATATCTTGATTCCCTGAATTACAGCGCAATTGTCGGGGATTGCGATCTGATCATTGACTGTACAGATTCAATTCTTACAAGAAACCTGATCAATGAAATTTCGGCCAGCCTGAAAATACCGTGGCTTATGACTTCGAGCCTTGAAAACAGCCTCGAACTGAAATTGATTGTGCCTGGCAGGACTGCATGCCTTAACTGCCTTTCTGAGGGGCAGAACCTGACTCCGATAAATTGTTCTTATGATAACGTAGAATTTTATGTTCCATCGCTTGCCTCAATATTGGGTGTGTCCATTCTTGTAAATTATTATAAATATAGCCTGCTGGATGATTGCATTTATTTCTATGACTCAAAGGCAGTAACTATGATAAAGGTACAAACTTCCAGGAGGGATTCATGCAAAGTGTGTTCCATGGGAAACTTTCCCTTGCTTGATGAAAAACATATAATTGGCAGATCACTTTACTGAAATTCCATGATAAAGGGCGTTATATTTGATCTTGATGGAACTATCCTCAATTCATTTGTGCAGAGGGTGAAGGCGTGGAAAATGTCCTTCGCCGATCAGGGCATATATCTTGATGATTCTGATATCAATCCGCTCATAGGCCTTCCGGGATTGGTTCTTGCATCAAAGTTTTCCAGTGATCCTGAACTTACGGAAAAACTTGAGGAAAAATATTTTCTTGACATGCTTAAGAACATCTCTATTTATGAAGATTTTACCCCGACTATATCAACTCTCAAATCGATTGGGATAAGATCAATAATAGTGACGTCATCAAGGCGTGAGCTTGTTAACAAGCTTGATCTGAAAGGATTAAGTGTGGTAACAATTGATGATGTCTCTTCCGGGAAACCTGGAACAGAATCTTACCTCCTCGCCGCTAAAACCCTTGGGATACCTATTGAATATATGATGGCAGTTGGAGATTCAATCAATGATATGATTCCTGCCAGAAAGCTGGGGATCCCTGCAATTCTTGTTACCCATGGAAGAGAGACAAATATCAAGCTCATTAATCTTAAAATAGGCGAACTGAGTGAGATTCCGGAATTAATAAAGAAGAACCTTGAATCACCATTTTAAGCCGCCAATTGAAAATGATAAATTTTGCAATGTCTCTGTTATTGTCTGCCCCTTTGGAATGTTAATTAGCCCAGTGAGATTGTAATTTCCTGGATTGATACCACCTGAGGAACCGATACTCATGTTTCCTATGATTTGTGAGCCGGAATAAACCAGCATTTTGGCTCCATCAAAAAAGATGGGAATTAGAAATCTCAAACCAACTGACAGCAGAGCTTTTCCCGGTGAATTGTTTTCCTGGCTCATCTTCGGAGAAGAAATATTTGAAATTATCGCAGGCATATTCAGAGTAAGTCCTCCCCTGTATGATGTTATGTTCAACACAGATAAAATCCCACTGATTGCATCAGATATAACAATTGAAAAGGATTCGAATGGAAACCCTTTCTTTGAAAGATTTCCGATGTCTAAGGGCACCCTTAGCATTTTAGAAATTGTTTGACCGGGATTCAGTGTTATAGTCTGGTTAAGTATTGTTATTGAAGAAGGCACTATGCCCTTTGCCTGGCCATTAAGGCATACGCCAACGTAGGGCTGTGGTGCGCTTAGATTAACATACTTCACGTTCCCTGACAAGGCCTGGGCAGTTTCTGCTGTGCTCACATATATGGAAGCAGAAGACACAACGAGAAATGCTGCTATCAAGGAAAACGCGCTGTATGCTATTAATTTGGAGATTCTCATTTTATTCTATCCTCTGTATGACAATGTCTGATATTATTTAGAAGGTTAATAAATATTCCTATGCTCCCTACTTGGGGAAAGACCGTTTAATTTATTCTACTTGTATTAATACCATCATTCCTGATCAATAAGATGATATTCACGACTTGAATAATTATCGGAAATCGATATTCTTATATAATTTCCCAAAATATCGAATTGCGATTCCTGTGGAAGATTCCTCAACATACGGTGGCATGAAGAAGCATGGGCTCCTGAGATTCTGGGTTTTGAATATCCTTAGCCAGAGAAGATTGAATGGATCTGAAATAATTAAGGAAATCGAAGAAAATTCAATGGGATGGTGGAAACCCAGCCCGGGTTCTATTTATCCGTTGCTATCACAATTGGAAAAAGCTGAATTTGTCACCCGTGACGATTTTAATAGGTACTCAATAACGGCGAAGGGAAAGGAAACTATAGATAAACATTTCCAGAAAATAAGGTATTTCTACAGCAAAACAAATCCTGATGATATTGAATCAATACTTGAAAATATAAATTCAGAACTGATGTTCATCCTGGATTCTAACCTTTCAGCGGATGGCGCTGAAAAGCAAATCAATTCCATAGAAGAAAAATTAAACGAGATCAAAAAGAGGTTAAGAAATGACTGATTATATTATTGAAACAGAAAACCTGACGAAGACATATCCTGGGAATATACAGGCAGTGAAGGGCATCCACCTCCAGATAAAGCAGGGAGAGATATTCGGCTTTCTTGGTCCCAATGGGGCTGGAAAGACAACAACCATAAAGATGCTGTCCACCTCAATAACACCTACATCCGGCAGTGCAAGTATAATGGGTTACGATATCGTCAAGGATTCACTTCGAGTGAGGAGAAACATAGGAGTTGTACCGCAGGATCTCACCGCGGATGAGGATCTGAAAGCAGTGGAAAATCTCAGGATGATTGCAAGATTCTATGATCTTCCCAAAGTTCCATCAAACAAGAAAATAGCAGAATTGCTTAATCTTGTGGATCTGGGAGATGTTGGGGGACATTACGTAAGAACATTTTCTGGTGGAATGAGAAAGAGGCTTGAACTGATCATGGGTCTTGTGAATGAGCCAAAGGTACTCTTTCTGGATGAACCCACGTTGGGGCTGGATGTCCAAACAAGGGCGAAAATGTGGGATTATATCAAGAAAGTCAGGGAAGATCTCGGTGTGACTATCATCCTGACAACACACTATCTCGAGGAAGCAGATGAGTTATCTGACAGGATATGCATTATCGATCATGGAAATATAATAACTATCGGAACATCGGCAGAACTGAAGGCTTCTCTGAAAGGAGATTCCATAATAGTGGAAACAAAGGATGAAGAATCTCTGAAGACGGTTGCCGAATTCTCGGGTTCCCTTGAAGAACCTGCAATAAACGGAAAAGAGATCAGATTAACAGTTAAGGATGCAGATTCGGATCTGCCGCTTCTTATGGATTTCATGATCAAGAAAGGTATAACGCCAATGAAAATGTCCGTGCAAAAGCCATCTCTTGATCAGGTATTCCTTAAATTAACCGGCAATGAGATAAGAGAAGATAGCGGTGAATCCGCGTTTAAGCAGGCTTTAACAATGAGGAGGATGAGAAGATGAGTGGCTTGATCCCGTTGACAGTCAGGGAATTAAAGAAGTGGTACAGAAACCCAGTGTTTTTCTTTGTAGGGTTAATTCAACCCATATTCTGGATAGTTTTATTCGGGAGCGCCTTCGACCTGGCGAAATTGCTTGGAACGGCAGGCGTAAATTCCCCATTAAGTCCCTTTTACCCGGCACCTAACTATATAACTTTCATCATAGGCGGAATCCTTACCACAACCAGCTTGTTCACTGGAATGTTTGCGGGAGTGAACATCATCTGGGACAGAAGGCTTGGTCCCATGTCAAGATTTCTTGTATCCCCCATAAGCAGGAGTTCTATAGTATTTTCAAAAGTGTTATCAAGCACATTCAGGATCCTAGTTCAGGCAGTAATTCTCATTGCGGCAGCGCTGATCATCCCAAACGGGCTCGTTCTAAGAAAAGGGTTTAATGTTTTTGATGTCTTTGTAATAGTAGTAGCCCTTGTCCTCATAGCCTTCTCATTCTCTTCCTTATTCAGCATAATAGCCATCAGGCTCAGGAAGATGGAAACTGTTTTTGGGATTATCAACCTCATAAATCTGCCATTAATTTTTGCAAGTTTCGCCTTATTTCCTAAGGCGCTGATGGCATCATGGCTGGGAACTGTTGCCGAATATAATCCAGTTTCATGGTCTTCTGAAGCGATAAGGACAGTCTTGCTTTATGGAAACCTGACATCCTCACAGACACACTCGGTTCTGTTATACCTTCTGTACCTTGGTCTTTTGGCTACGTTTCTGGTTGTTCTGACATATATTTTGTCTGAAAAAGAGATAAGAGATTGATATTCCAACCACCTTTTTTTTAAAACTCCAGAATTGTATCAGGAGGATGGTTCATCTTAAAATATGTTTCTAACTCTTTTTATTTGTGGGAATTTCACATGCTGAAATATCTCATTCAAATCATTATCCGGAATATCCAGCATCAGAATCCGCAGGTTCATCGGAAGGCAGTTATGCATTTTGCCGGGAAGAGAATTACAATCCTTCATCAGTGCTTAATTTTTAGGGGCAAGATTTAAGTTTAAACCATGTATCCAAATAAGGATAGCGTGAGTCAAAATTCGGTTGGTTTAAAGGGAAGTACGGGCATAGTTTTGATAAAAATCTTTTTGATAGTTATTGGTGTTTTGACTTTATCCGCTCTTTTTTATGGTGATTATGAACTGTATAAAATTCCGGGGCATTTGACTCTGACCCTTTATTCCTATGTATTTTTTGGAATGATAATAGTGACCCTTGCTGTGTATTTGATGCGGCAGGGCAAAATTTACAGTGAGCCTTATGGGCAAGTGGCAAGATTCCTAAAAATATCCTTGGGCATTCTATGGCTTATAGACGGAATACTGCAATTGCAGCCGGAAATGCCATATGTATTCCTGCCTTATGTCCTCCAGCCCACACTGAGTTCATCAACTTCGGGAGTTTATAACATAGTTCTATTCGGATACAATATTTGGGCAACTCATCCTGTATTGTACAACGCAATAGCTTCCGTAATACAGCTATTTTTGGGAATAGGCCTGATCCTGGATCTGAATCGAAGATCAACAATGCTTGTTCTGGTGCTTTCTGCAGCATGGGCATTCGCAGTCTGGGTATTTGGGGAGGGGTTTGGCGGCATATTCAATGCAGGTTCAAGCTTTCTATCTGGTTTGCCGGGTTCAGCGCTGATCTATTTCTTTATCTCAGTTTTCGTATTGGTCAGCATTTTGGGATGGAGAATAGAAAAACTGATTCCGCCCCTGATGGCATCAATTTTCATCATATCATTTGCTTTCGAGGTCTTGCCCGCCTCTGATTTCTGGTCCGGATATTCGCTGTCAAGGATTCCATATAATCTCATATTTCTCTATCAGCCTAAAATCCTTGCAGAAAGCTTCATTTATTTCACTGATTCTTTCATCAAGTACGATTTCTATTGGAATATTCTCTTTTCAGCCTGCTTCTTGCTTGCGGCAATCTTCTGGATAGTAAGGCCCTATATTGCACCGATTGTGAGCATTCCAGTAATATTTTTTGCATGGTGGGTGGGCCAGGATTTTGGAATAATCAGCGGTTACGGCACCGATCCAAATACGGGCCTGCCGCTACTGATGATCTGTTTTTCACTGCTCGCTTATTATTTTACAAATTTTGATTATAAAAAAATACTGGTTAGAAACAAAGAGTTATCATCTAATCCTTAGTGTCAATATGTAACACACTTAATATTTCAAGCATAAGCGTTATTAGTATTCCGCCACTTATAGATAGTGAATGTCTTTGATCCGCTTATTGAAAAGAAGGGTGGCAATCAATTATTTCTTCTAGGGAATGAAGCTATCGTGAGAGGCCTTATCGAAGCGGGTGTTGGGTATGCATCCACATATCCAGGCACGCCTTCGAGTGAGGTTGGCGATACCCTTTACCAGATCCAAGAAAAGATTGGCATTAAATTCGAATTTTCCGTGAATGAAAAAGTTGCGTTGGAAAGCGCTTTTGCGGCATCGGTTTCAGGGGTGAAATCCTTTGTCTTCATGAAGCATGTTGGAATGAACGTTGCATCCGATCCGATGATGAGCATTGCTTATACCGGCGTGAGAGCAGGCATGGTCATTATGACAGCTGATGACCCGTCAATGTTTTCCTCACAGAATGAACAGGATAATAGAAACTATGCCAGGTTTGCGCACATTCCTCTGATAGAACCATCCACACCGCAGGAATGCAAGGACTTGATAAAATATGCCTTTGAATTGTCCGAAAAGTTTTCGATCCCGGTTATGTTCAGAACTACGACAAGGGTATCCCATCAAAGGGGAATGGTTGAGACTTCTAATGCTAATGATATAATTGCTAAGGGATATTTTAAGAGCGATAAGCACCAGTTTAACGCTCTTCCGGTAAATTCCAGGAGGCTTAAAGTGGAACTCTTAAAGAAGATGGAAATAATCGAGAAGGAATCTGAATCCTCTCCATTCAATTTCGAAATCCCCGGCAAGAATTTGGCAGGAGTGATCACCAGCGGCATTTCTTACACATACATCAAGGATATAATCGCCGGCTATGGACTGAACCTGAACGTGCTAAAATTGTCACTTACCAATCCCTTGCCAAAAGAAAAGATTGCTGAATTCTTGAGACAGAACAAGAATGTGCTCATTGTGGAGGAACTTGATCCAATAATGGAAAATGAAATCCTGAAGATTGCCCACGAGATTGGTTCTTCATCCATAATCCACGGCAAGACTACCGATGAACTCCCTCCATATTATGAATTCAATGAGGATATTGTAGCTTCTGCATTGCTCCCACTTCTTGAGATCACGCCCCCTGAAAAGGTGGCATATGTGGATTCATTGCCCCAGAGGCCGCCTGTGCTCTGCCCGGGATGCCCACACCGTTCAGTCTATTATTCTGTTAAACGGGCGATGAAATTGTCGAACGTGAAGGATCCTATATTCTCATCAGACATTGGGTGCTATTCACTGGGAATTTACCAGCCCTTCGAAACTTCGGATCTGTTGTTGAGCATGGGTTCTTCTGAAGGTATGGCCAATGGCTTTTCCAAAGTGACAGATCAATCCATCATTGCGTTTATTGGAGATTCCACTTTCTTCCATTCCGGGATTCCACCTCTCATCAACGCAGTCCATAACGGAAATAGCTTCAAGCTTATCATTTTGGATAATTCTACAACTGCCATGACCGGCCATCAGCCAAACCCTGGAATATCCGATTCATCACACGGTTACAACGGGATATCAATTGAGGGTATTGTCAGGTCGGTGGGCGTAGAAGATTTGGTGACGGTGAATTCCTTCGATGTTGGGGGAGTTCTGCGAAGTGTAACATCAGCCCTCAAGAGGAAGGGTGTTTCTGTTATAGTTGCACGCGGTGAATGCGCAATCCTGAGCGACAAGCGCGCCCGGAAAAATGGAACGATGAAATTGTATGAGGTTGATCAGGAGGCATGCAATAAATGCATGAACTGCGTAGAGAACTTTTCCTGCCCGGCACTGTATATTGAACAGGGAAATATAAAAATAAATGCAACCCTCTGTGACGGCTGTGGAGTTTGTGCTGAAATATACGTTTGCCCGTACAAAGCAATCAAGGTGAAAAACCATGAAGTATAACATTATAATCGCTGGAATAGGAGGACAGGGCGTCGTGACATGCGGCAGCCTAATCTCGAAAGCCGCCATCCATGCTGGCCTGAATGTTGTGATGTCAGAGATACACGGACTTGCCCAGAGAGGTGGATCTGTATCGGTTGAGGTGAGGATAGGCGACGTCAGCGGACCTATAATTCCCAATGGCGAAGGAGATCTGCTGATTGGACTTGAGTATATGGAGGGAGTCAGGAATATTCCAAGAATGAAGACAGGTTCCCTTGTGATCTTATCGAAGGAAAAACTTACGCCTGTGAGCCTGAGCATGAGGGGGGAAGAATACCCTGATTTCAATGAAACACTTGACGAAGCTGCGAAGAAGTTGAAGATATACGAGATAGATGCTGAATTGATAGCAATGGAAGCTGGAGACAAGCGAACTTCAAATTCAGTTATCCTTGGATTTCTTTCAAGCCGTGAGGAGACGCTGTTTAAAGACTCTGATTTCCTGAATGCGATAGATTCAATGTTTTCAGGGAATGCCATGTTGATGAACCATAGGGCTTTTGAACTGGGTTCGCTTGAAAAAACCAGGTTCAGCCTGAGGAAACTCAATGAAAGCCTCATAAAGTATGAAGAGGAAGAAAAGAAAAAACTTCATTCGCAAAAAACTCTTTAACGCAGGATAATATCGCAAAAAATTGAATTACTATTTGATAGCGCTGCTTGGAGTATTTCTAGGTTTCTCAATGGCGGCACCCCCAGGGCCAATAAATTCCATGATCATTGACAGATCAACAAAATCTTTCTATGAAGGTGCAAAAATAGGCTTCGGGGCTATGACAGCAGATTTCATTTTCATGATCCTTATTTTTTTCTTTCAAAAGTCTGTGAATTTCTCGTATTTTCTTCCGGTGATATATATTGGTGGAGCCATTTTGTTTTTATACATTGCTATTGGAATGAAAAAGAAGCACGATGACAAGAATGATGGGGTATCATCCCTGGGCGGATATTTCAAGGGTCTTGGAACGGGCCTTCTGAACCCATACCAGATCGTTTGGTGGTTGAGTGCGGGACTTGCAATTTTTGCGGCGTTTGGCCTGTACCTTTTTTATTTCTTCTTTTTTGGAATCGCAATATGGATATTTTTCATTACTCTGATAGTATATTATTCGTACATTAAGTATGGTGAGAAATTGAGAAGATATCTCATTGACTTCAGTTCATCAATACTTATAATATTCTCTATAATTTTCTTTTATGAGGCGTTGATGATCCTAAAATTGCTACCGCCCTCGTTGTGATTGAAAGACAACTTTTTATAGAAACTAACAATAAGAATGTGATCGATATGGCGTTAAATTTATCCGAATTGAAATTCGGTGAGGAACTTCTCAAAAGCGGATTCGCAAAGATGACAAAAGGTGGAGTAATAATGGATGTCACGAATGCGGATCAGGCAAGAATAGCTGAATCAGCCGGTGCTGTTGCAGTTATGGCACTGGAAAAAGTTCCATCAGATATCAGGGCAGCAGGAGGTGTTGCAAGAATGGCAGATCCTTCCAAAGTTAAGGAAATAATAGATTCAGTTACAATTCCTGTAATGGCAAAGGTTAGAATCGGACATATAAGTGAAGGGCATGTTCTGGAAGCTCTCGGCGTTGACATGCTCGATGAGAGCGAGGTTTTAACACCTGCAGACCCGTATTTCCACGTAAATAAAAGGGAATACAAGATACCCACAGTGTGCGGCGCAAGGAACCTCCCTGAAGCAGTAAGAAGGATATTCGAGGGAGCAGCCATGATACGAACAAAAGGGGAAGCCGGCACTGGAAATGTGGTTGAAGCCGTCAGGCATATACGCGCAGTAAATGAGGGAATCAAGGTTATAAGATTAATGGGAAACGATAAGATCTCAAAAATGGCTGTTGCCATAGCCCAACCATATGAAACCCTTCGAACTGAGGTAGTTCAATCGTTATTCCCAAAGGATATAGAACCTCCTGATGCAGACCTCTTCTATGGCTACAGCTTTGACCAGATAGTAAACGAAATAACCAATACTTTGAAAGATATCAAGAGATTGGGAAGACTTCCGCTTGTAAATTTTGCAGCCGGAGGGGTATCAACCCCATCTGATGCTGCATTGATGATGAAGCTTGGAATGGATGGAGTATTTGTAGGAAGTGGAATATTCAAATCGCCTGATCAGATAAAAATGGCAAGGTCAATTGTAGAGGCTGTGGAGAATTTTGAGGATTATCGGCTTATAGGTACCGTATCCACTGGCCTTGTGCCAATGGAGGGAATCTCCATGGATACTATTGCAAAGGAACAAAGGCTCCAGGAAAGGGGCCTCTAATTTTCTATAACTTATTGGGGAAATAAAATTGAGCTATTCTTTTGCGTATATTACTCTCTCTATATTGGTGCTGGTAGCTCTTTTTTTTGCCTCTCAAAAATTTCACATTTTTGATCTTAAGGGTGGGATAGCTGCCCTGATCCTTGGCGTGATTGTGGACTTTGCCGGTTATTTCACATGGCTGATACTTCTTGTAGTTTTTGCACTTGTATCGTTCGCTGCAACAAAATATAGATTTGCTGAAAAGAAGAAGATAAAAATGCAGGAAGGTGACATGGGTGAGCGCAGGATAAAGAACGTCCTGTATGCAGGGGTAATTGGCGGAACGATAGCGATTTTCCATCTTGCTGATCCATATCTTCTGAAGTATTTTGAATTGTTTGCAATATCTTTCGCAGTTGTAGCTTCAGACACTTTTGCATCAGAAATTGGCGTTCTTGATCCAAAGGTTATAATGATTACCTCATTCCAGAGAACCCATCGGGGTATCAACGGGGGAATATCCGTACTTGGAGAGTTGTCTGCAATAGCGGGAGCATTTATTATTGCCTTGAGTTATGTTCTTCTTAAGATCGGTGACGCTTCCCTTTTTGCATTGCTGCTGATAACCGTTTTTGGATTCATAGGTTGCCAGATCGACAGTGTACTAGGTGCTCTTCTTGAAAATAAAGGTAAACTTTCCAAAGGACAGGTAAATTTCCTTTCAGTACTTTTTACCTTGATGATCGCTCTTCCAGTCTTATACTGGAATGCGACAATTTGATTGCTGCCAATTTCAACTAAGGTGGGCCAATTATTATTTCAAAACCGCACCTGAATTCCTCGCCCGGTTTCAACATTACAAGAGATATTCCGTTATTGAATGAATCTGGCGGGGCAACCATTGGTTCAATGGCAACTGACTTTCTTTCCGAATAAATCCCATTATACATGACAAAATAGCCCATGTTGATGCGCTTGATAATTACTGATTTGAGTGAGTCTTTTAGTGTGATGCTCCCTCCACCTTTGAAGCAGTTATCCCATGCTGTTTTTCCGTTAATGCTTGTTTCAGGTTCTTCGACATTCAATAGATTGCCATTTGGAAAGTATTTTTCAGCATATTCTACCTCCTCAATTGGACTTTCGAAATGAACCTTCCAATCGTGGGATATAAGGAAATATGGATGCGCACCCGGAGATAGTGGAATATTCTTGTTATCGTTGTTCCTGAATCTCATTTCTATCCTGAGCGATGTTCTTTCTATTGTCATGGAAATCGCTGACTGAAGATCAAACGGATATCCTTCCCCCTTTGCCAGGCAGCTTCCCTCAATGCTACCTTCAGTATTCTTCTTTATTGCCCAGGTTAAGTCTTTGCCGAATCCATGAATGGAATTTCCTTCCGCATTCCTGGTCAGTTCATACCTTTCATTACCAAGATAGTATGACCCGTTCCTGATTCGGTTGGCATATGGTATCAGGAATGCACAGCCTCCATGCGTTTGATGACCGTCTTCCGATTTCTTCAATATATTCTTCCCGTCCAATACTAGCTCTTCTATGTGAAGACCAAGCTCGTTGATTCTTGCCCATGAATTTTCTTTTGCAATTAAATTTGTCTTACTCAAACAACACACCATCCTCCAATTTCGTCAACCATCTTATTTTGAATGGAAATCATTATTAAAATTAATTGCTTAGGTTCTTGACCTTGATGAAAATTATGCGGGCATCATTCCGGAAATGCAGAATGCGCATTGTGATCTTGTTCCTTGTATTTCATCAGTTTCTAAATGACGCCTGCTATCCCTGGTTCACCTACAAGATCAAAGGGGGTGTCCATATTTCAGGATATCCAGAAATTTCTGAGACATTGACCTCTTACCAATTTCTCTTTAAGTGCAGATATTGATCGCACCATGATGTCACCTTCTCAGGGCTATGGATGAGTTCCTCTGCTCTCTTTTTCGTGAACATATCTGCTGGAATACCGATTGCAGCATCCGGACACTTTGAAATGGTATAATTTGGATTTATATCCCTCAAGTAGTCAATTATTGGATCTATTGACACTCTCAGTTCAACTTCAATGGTTCTTCCAAGTGATAGGAGGTCGTGTGTTTTTTGTGGAATAAAACCAGAATCCAATAGAACAGACTTCATTATTTTCTCAACAGCCTGATGAGCAAACAGGGCACATGCATAATAAATATCTTCATATAGCATTCTTCTTGCAGTGCTTATGTCATTGGTGCCTTGCTGATACCATGCATGAGATGAATCGTTCACAGTATGGTATAATCTTGAAATAATTATACCTTCTTTGTCACTTTTGGAAGGATGTAGATCATTGGCGAATAGATGTTTCTGAATTTTACTTTGAATGAAGGTTGCTAATAAACTAAAGGACAATATAACCCATTCACCGTCATATTTCATGCGTAGTGTCATAGGGCCAATGACTAAGTGTCTAAACTCAAAGAATTCAACTGTATTGTGAATAGCGTTAATACCAGAGCGGTGAATCTCTGATGGTTAGAATCTAATTTTAGTGTGGTAGCCTGGGCTGAAATATATAGAATTTATTGATCTATTTTAATTTTCGGTTCAAGCGACATTTCAGTGGATCT
>JAJZXT010000141.1 GCA_021806355.1 Thermoplasmata archaeon | reverse complement strand
TGAATTTGCCGCTGCATTCATTTCGTGTCGCAACCCATTTCATCCTCCCAATCCTTTCCTCTTCGAACCAGCTATATTCCCTCTTTTTTCCTGCATAGAATGATCGGGAAATATAATCAGATTGCCTGGGAAACGATGAAATTTTCATGGTTTCTAAAAGTCTAACCAAAATTTCCAAATCAATGGGTTCATTGCCTGAAACATTCCGTATTTCAAGTGTTGTTCCACTTATCCAAGTGGTGGCTGCCGGGCTTCCAGAATAGTCATGGCCGGCAAATACTGGCATTCTTTTCTGGTTTGTTTTGAACTCTCTTACATTCAACTCCTTAAAGGGTGATGAAAAGGTTTTAAGCAAGCTCTTTGGGAATGAAGGATAGAACCAATCAAGAAAAAACTCCTTGAATCGAAGTATACTTCCACCCATTGCAACCTCGAATCTCAAGGTTGGCCATCTGTGCTCGTCTGTTCTTAAGGAAATATTTTTAATTTCGATTTCAGGAAACAGGGTAGCAAAGGGAAGGTTTAATTTTGCGGTGTCCTCAATTCTATCTATAAGCCTATACATCCAGAAGAAAGCCTCGCTTTGTGCCCCGCATCACTCATCAATAACAGTATTCGTGAGTTTGCCAATGCCTTCAGATATAACGGTCATCCTGTCCCCGTGCTCAAGGAATCTTCCCGAACCGCCCATTGCAACCCCAGCCGGAGTGCCACTTGTTATTATATCTCCCGGTACCAGCGTAATGAATTTAGACACTTCAGATATCAGGGCGGGGAAGGAGTAGACCATATCATGCAGATAGCCATCCTGCCTCTTTTCCTCATTTATATATGTCTTAATATTGAAATCTGGTTCATCATCGCTTTTAATTAATATCCTTGGCCCTATGGGAAGGAATGTATCTGAAGCCTTGCCCAGTATCCAATTCTTTCCTAGCCTCTCCTGGAAGTCGTTCTGGTAATCTCTTGCACTAATATCATTGCACAGGGTGTAACCAAATATTGCCTCGGAAGCACCCTTGAGGTTTGCTGATTTGATCTTTTTTCCTATTATTACTGCAATTTCTCCCTCATAATCCAGGTATTTAACATCTTTTGGTTTCAAAACATTTCCACCATTTCCGACCAACGCGTTCAGGTGCTTTGTGAAAAAATAAGGTTTCTTGGGAGTTTGTGTTCTGGTCTCTTCAGAATGGCTTCTGAAGTTGATTGCAGGAAGAAACATTTTCTCCGGTGCTACCGGGATATCGTCATTTACCTCCCCTTCATAAATTGGAATGCTTTCAGGAATCTTTTCAAAGAGTTCTGATATGGCAAGGTTAATCATAGATGATTCGGCACTTCCCTTAAATAAATAGCACTTTCCATTTTCTGAAATAAGAATGTTCTTTCTACCATTTTCCAGTCTGTTAACTATAAACTCCACGATCAGATATTTTTTCTTTTATATTTAATTATTTCATTGAATTAATTCATGTTCAAAAAATGGGGATGAATTTAAAGAGAAGTCATAAATTGCATAATTGGTGAAAAACCACATAAATGGAAGTGACAACGCAAGGAAAATTATGGAAAAATATAGTTGCTGGGTCAATCCAAATTCTGGCCAGATATTATATGACTGAACTATTGTAATATATAGTATTATTATGGATATTACTGGCATCATCCCGCCGATATATTCCATCGCAACGATTCTGCTGCTCTTTTGTGTCATCCACAGTGAATATCCTCCAAGGAGTCCGGCAAACGTTGATGTAATGGCCATTACTGAGTATGTCAATCCACTGCCAAGGCTGAAAGTTATGAATTGAGGTACATACCATATTACCATGAAAACCACTGATAGAAGAGCAGTCGTAAATGCCACTATCGGTTTAGAAACAGTTGTTAATTTAAAAACAGAAGTGACCAGAAATACAATTAGAATGCCCGCTATAAACATTATTACATTTACTGAGGCGTAGAAAAGTAAATTCTGTCGGAGGCCAAAATAAATTCCAGATATTAGTGCTATTGGTTCACCGACAATGACCAGTAGTCCAAGAGCAATAATTTTAAAGCTATTCTTGTTGAATTTCTTGATCCTTTCAAAGAATTTCAGGGGAGTCTTCTTAAGTGATAGTTTTAGGACAATATATGTAAATAACGTCAATAACAATGATTCAGAAACGAGGGGGAGTGATACTATGCCAAGGATTTCAGAGCTTATTGCAGGAAGGAGAGATGTGGTTGCCTCGCATTGGCATGTCAGGCCCGCAAAAGCGTATGAAACGCCCGAAAATTTACTGATTCTTCTGCTTTGGCTGATGCTGGCCCTTGCCCGATCTATGATTAATCTAAAATTTTCTATGAGAAGCATCCCAATCATTCCAAATATTATGGTGAGTTGCAACGAGAATGTAAGAGTATATTGCATTGAGAAAAACGTAAGCGCGTTTGCAAAGAGCAATGGGACCCCAGCGGTAGCTTCATCGTCGTAAATAGATCCTATCAGTATCTGTGGATTATTTCCATACGGGGAAAGAATAAACACTTCACTTACCAGAAGCATTATGAATAGATATGCAACAAAGGCAAATCCCGGAACAATATGTTTACTGTTGAGAATAATTACCAATCTCAGCATAATCACAAGGGATATAATGATGTAAAAGAATGGAAAAACTGCTGAAATATCAAAATAATTCTGACCTGATCCCATAATAAAGTGGTATGTAAAAACGAGTGCAAGGGCAAGAATGAAAATGAAAAAGAATGGGATATAACCTGCAAAAGGTTCCATATACTTCTTCATGAAATAATAAATCGGTGGCAACAAGAGAGTTGCCATCAACGATGCATAAAATTGAAAGCTCACATAAGTTTCAACAAATATTGCACCTATCTGGACAAGCTCCAGAATAGCCACAATAAAAATTGCAATTGAGATATAAAAAAGTAATATCTGAAAGAACTTAGAGTTCATTTACTATGGGAATGGCATAAGCATTTATACAATTTTACCGACTCTTCTTAAAAAATGCTATCGGGTTAGTGACTCCCATCATCATCCATTCTCTTAATTTGTAACGTCTAATGTGAAATTTTCAACTGTGATTTCTCTTAATTTAAGACTCATTCACGGAATTATGTTAAGATAAATGCCTGCGATGGTTACTATAACTCCCATTATAACAAGTGCAACTGACCAGTTCAGTGAACTTCCATTCGCATATTTTCCCACAAATATCCCAAGAATTCCAAGGGATACAAGTGAAAGGAAAAACGGTACAAAAATATCATCGGGGAATGAAATTGATCCCAGAAGAGGGATCATCGATCCCATAAAACCAAAAAGAGCAGCTGCTAGTGTTCCAACAATTGTCTCAACAAGTATGATCCTACTGATGGCACTTTTCTTAACTCTTTTACCTTCGGGGTTAAGATGCTTTGAAACTCTACTAACCTCATTCCTCATTTTGCTATACTGAGCCACAAAATAGCTTGCAGCTCCTACAAGGGCTGAACCTGATGCTATTTTCAAAGTATGGTAGATTCCCAGTCCAACTCCAGAAGCAATTCTGCCCGATGTTATCATCAGCGTTGTGATAATACCATCAACCAACCCAATGGTAATGGGAAATATATTTTCTCGATTCAAATATCGCGCCTTATATTTTCGATTAGCCTGCTGCCTGCTGCAATTTCGTCCACTGAATGTACAACGGCCCCTGCATCCTCAATGGTCCTGACCAGGTCATCGAAGTTTATGTTGGTACCTTCCACGGTTATATTGGTGCCCATTGTTTCCATATCGATCTCTGTCACGCTAATATTCACAGCATCAACTCCTTTAACGGAAATTATTGCCTCTGAAAGGTCCACCAGAGTTGGTCTGTTAAGCCCTTTTCCCACGTCTAATATTACTCTTCTAATGTTCAATCCAATCACTTTGTTAACTTAATCAATTTTTCTTATTGTATGCTGGTTATTCTCTCAGCCTTCACAGGAATTTTCCCATCTCAAGGGTTATAGGTGTGATCCGCCCGATTTGAGTTTCTCCAGGATTGAAAGCACCTATTCTTTAGGCTAATCAATCCATTTCTGCAGTTGAAGGCACACATGAAACAATATGCAATCCGACTATTTTTACTTCTGTCTGCAAATGCACCGAACAATATCCAGAGAGTGATAATATACTTTCGCTGGCCTTTACCAAAAAGACAGGGAAGAGAAATTTCTTTCGCAAAAACTGAATTTTCTTCGGGTAATTCCAGTTCGGTAGTAATACCTTTGAAAGATTAACTTCAAATTCGCAGATGGATTATACGCATTTTTCAGCACAATCGATAAAATTTCATGAATAAAAGAAAAGATTTTCAAATAGGATCAACTACCTCATTTGTGGAAAATAGGAGAAGGCAAATGATTTATGTTATCATTGCCATCATTTTAGACGCAATTTTTACTTATTATATCGTATATCTGAACACATTATGAGGAGACTGTCAACTACCCCTCCCTGACGGAAGTAGCTTGTAACTCTTATTAGGCTACAGTAGGCTGGTTGACTGCAGCCCTATTTTTTATATTGAGTGAGGCAATATAGTCTGCCTCACCACCATATCCACACA
>JAJZXT010000010.1 GCA_021806355.1 Thermoplasmata archaeon | reverse complement strand
AATGGACAACTAGGGATCACCACATTCTACGCAATGAATTAAAGGCTAATGGCATTCTAAAACACATAAGAGAAGGCACCGAACATAACCTTATCTGTGTTCTTTGCAATTTGGATATCGGAAAAAAGATTATCGTTCACATGAAAACAAAACATTCTGAGATTTTAGAGGAAACAATCAGATCACTTGTAGTAAAAGGATTACTTGATGATAAATTCCTGAACATGCACTTTGATATGAAACGTGGCATTGAATCGCCGTATTAGATTGCATGAAAATCACTTTATGGTAAAATAATCAAAAGGAGAAGTTGAATGCCTTAAATGATTTTAAAATGATAGGCAAATATTAATAATTGAGTTAGGTTGTCTAACTGGTGATAAAATGGAAACTTATGAGAAGCCATGTCCGGAAGGCATGGAAAGAGTGAAGGCATACTAAACGCATGATGGCAAATTTGTAAGATCGTTTTGCCGTAAAGCCTTTGATCGAAAGAATGTAAACAGAATGGACTTTGTAAATGTGCCAAAGATGCCGGTTGATTCTGGAACTGAAACCTCAGAGGTTGAATCTGAGGATGCCATAGAAGAAATTTAATCGATTGGATCAGTTATTATTATTCTATTAATTATATATTCCAAAAGGGGAAGGGTGAGTATATAAGTAAACAGAGTAAAGGGGCCCATTCCTTTGGTAAGGATATGGACTTTTATTCTGACGCCCCGAACGGGATTTGAACCCGTGTCACAGGCTCGACAGGCCTGTATGATAGGCCGCTACACTATCGGGGCTACGCCACTTTGACGTAGAACTGGTAATGAATAAGACATTATAAACGTTATTAGAAGTGACCCGATAATTGATGCTCTTCTATGCAAAATCAAAAGAGCATGATTTAATATTTTAGTATACTTTTTGGTTATGGAATTAATCCGAACAGGTAAAGTGAAGGAAGTATACGATGAGGGAAACACGCTTTTATTCAAGTTCACAGACAAGATATCAGTATTTGACAAGATAATACCTAATAAAATACCGGACAAGGGTGAATCACTCTGCAGAACCTCGGCATTCTGGTTTCAGTTAATCAAGGAGAAGAAAGGTATAGATAGCCACTACATTGATTGTCCATCCAGAAATGAAATGAGGGTCAGAAAATTCCACGTAGACGAATCCGGAGGTTCTAAAATCTGGATTAATTATCTTGTGCCATTAGAGTTTGTAATGAGGTATTATGTTGCTGGCACTTTGATGGATAGAATAAAAAAAGGAAAGGTAAATTTTCATGAACTTGGATTCAAGGTTGAGCCGAAGATAGGCGATAAGCTCCCGGATCCATTATTTGAAATGACGACAAAATTTGAGAAGACAGACAGGCCATTAAACATTGCCGAAGCATCAGAAATTGGTGGACTCAGAAGAGACGAAATACTGGAAATAAAGGAATTAATCCTCAGAATTGATAGTGTTATTGATGATCAAATCTCGAAAAGGGGTCTAATCCACGCTGACGGGAAGAAGGAATTTGCCTTGGGAGAGGGGCGCAATCCAATCGTTGTGGATACATTCGGCACCGCTGATGAAGATCGTTTCTGGGATAAGGAAAAATTCGAGGAAGGAAAGTTAGTCGAATTGAGCAAGGAATCCGTAAGGCAATATTATAGATCCTCCGGATACTACGACTTGCTATATTCTTCCAGGGAGGATGGGAATAAGGAGCCTGAAATTGAACCGCTTCCTGAAAATCTAATAAAAGAAACATCCTCTCTTTACAGAGAGATGTACAGTAAACTTACTGGCCAAAAATGGTAATTATTGAAGGCCAAGACTGATCTGGTTTTCGAGATAGTGCCAGAAATGATGTTCAATCTCAAAAGACCACAAACTCTCAGGAACCTCGACAAACACTACAAGGGGTGTCAGCAAAAACGCCTCAACCGCAGCAACTCCAAGATCCTGCAGCCATTTCCCAATTCCAAGGGATGCGGTTACATTGTTGGAATCTCCCGTTAACGTGAGCGTAAAGGATCTGTCCATGCCAAGTATTGACCTGAAAATTCCACCTTTTTGCGCCTGAATCAGCCATCCTTTTGGGTGCTTTGCAGATTGTGTCTTAAAGCCTTCTTCCTTGAAGAATTGCTCTGAAACTTTTGCCATCGCATCTAAATTTATATTCTGGTTCGTAAACTCTCTTTTTGTTTGCTTCATGATTGTTTATCATAATGTTGATTATAATGATTAGTGTTATACATGTCAAACAGGTTAAACTATATTAACTCGTTAGACATATGATATCATGGCAGAAAAGAAAACGGCAGAGAAAGACAATGCAAAGAATAAGGGCGAAAACGAGAGTCAAAAGACTGTTTCGATAAGGGGAATAGCTTCGGATGTTTATAGAAAGATCTTGCAAATATCCAGCGAAACCGGAAAGTCGGTTGGCGAACTGACTAACGAAGCATACAGGAAAATGGTGCAGACAAGTACGCTGGTTGAGAAGGCTGCCGAAAAGGCTCTTGAAAAGAAGTTCAAGACAGCTGACACAATTGTTGAGAATATAGGGCAGATCAGCCTGAGAAACGATGAAATCGAGAATCTTTACGGAAATGTAGGATTCAGGAACATCGGTACGCTGGAACTGATAGGGGTGAGTGACATCAATATAATCAACAAGGTATCATTCATAAGCGAGGTTCAGACCCTGAAGTTATCAGATGGGACGAAAAAGGTGAACCTGTTGAACAAACTCAACGATGTGAGACAGATAGTGGAGGAAAATTTAAACTAACTTGAACCCTTCCAATTTTTATGAATTTTTATGAAACCAAATTAATTTCCATTAAACGGACAATAAGCAACTGCAAGAGAATCATCGCATTCGATCTGGAAACGCTCGTAAGGAATAACGGATTTTTGGAGCGGGAAAGAATCATAGCCATTTCCATTACCACGTCAGATAATCAGACAAGGGTTTTAGTTGCTGAAAACGACACAGAAGAGGAGGAATACCGAATCCTGTCAGAATTTAACAATTTTATTGCAAAGTTCAATCCTGAGGTTATAACGGGGTTCAATCACGCTGCCTATGACATACCATTGATTTATACGAAACTTGTCAAGCTGAGTTATTCGAAGATGCTATGGGACCTGAAATTCTTCTTTGGAACATCATTTCTTGTTGACATGATGTATGTCTGCGCAATGGACCTCCTGCCGGTAACGGGGGAATACAAGATCAGGGGGCTTAAAAAGGTGCTGGAGCTGGAGCGATATTCAGGCATCCCTCTTGAGAGGAAAAAAGAACTGGTAGAAATCGATGGAATGAACAAGGGGGAAGCGATTGAAATGCTATGGAAAACGGACAGGAAAAAATTCATTCAATACTGCGAAGGCGATACCAAGGATGTTCTTTCTTTATACAAATTCATCTTAGGAATGAATAAAATTTAGATTTGTGAAGATACGCTTAATATTTTCCAAATTTTTCGGCTATCTCCTCAACGTCATCCATATAATCATCAAAGATTCTAATTATATCCTTTGAGGTTATGATCCCAAGATATTTGCCATTGCTTCCAACGAGCATTCTTCTTATCTCTTTTTCATTCATCATCTTGGTAATCTTCATGGTCGGTGTGTCAGGTGTCGCTGAAAAAATTTCCTTATTCATAATTTCTCCCATTGAAACATCCTTTGGATTCTTCCCAAGTGCGACAACTTTTGAAACTATATCCCATTCTGTAACGATGCCAATAATTAGATCATCATTGGAAATCAGAGCATAACCAATCTTATCATTCACCATAATCTTCGAGGCATCGGCAACTGAAATGCTACTTGGCATTGGTGTAGGCAGGCTCTTCATTATATCTTCCGCAATCAAGACCATAATCCAAAATAGTCATCCTCTATTTAAAACGGCATCTTATTCACGGGTCATTAAATACTGCACGACTAAAATAATTGCCCAATTCTATGCGCTTTAAAAGGATTTTTATTAACCCAGAGATTTGCTCTTTTGATTTCAAAAGGCTTTAATAGGCTGTGTAAATCATCTTCAGTCTAGGAAGTGCTTAATATGGAAAATTTATTACAAACCGGAACAACAACCGTAGGATTAACTGTTCAGAATGCTGTAATTATGGGAACTGAAAGGAGAGTAACCATGGATCACTTCATTGCCCACAAAGATGGCAAGAAGCTACACCAAATTGATACACATGCTGCAATGACAATCGCTGGTCTTGTAGGAGATGCCCAGGTTCTTGTAAGATACATGAAGGCAGAACTTGAACTTTATAGAATGCAAAGAAAATTCAATATGCCAATTGAAGCTGCAGCCACATTATTATCCAACATCTTGAACCAGTCAAAATATTACCCCTATATGGTACAGTTACTTGTAGGCGGTTTTGACGGTAAACCACACCTTTATTCTGTTGATGCAGCAGGTGGGGCAGTTGAGGACGTTTATGTGAGCACAGGCTCAGGTTCACCTTTTGTTTATGGTGTGTTAGAATCCACGTACAACAAGGACATGAAGATCGATGAAGCTGTCGATATGGTAATAAGGGGAATTTCTGCTGCCAAGTCAAGAGATTCTGCCTCAGGTGGAATGA
>JAJZXT010000193.1 GCA_021806355.1 Thermoplasmata archaeon | reverse complement strand
CCTACCATGAGATTCCCTTTCGGGAATATATCCTCAATCGCTTTGGCGGGAATGTTATCGAATCCAGTCATCTTTTTGTAAATCTCAAATGGACGCAGGGTTCCTGATAAGTGGATGGTATGTGAATCGTGCAGAGGTTCCAGGACTATCGAAGGGTCAAGGCAATACGCTTCCAGAGAGCCGCCAAGCTCCTTTCTTATAACGGCTATGTAATTTGAATCCTCAGCGCTAAGGCAAAACCTGATCTCAGAAGCCAGTGTTTTCACGTGTGACCTTGGAACCTTTCCAAGCTTTTCCTTTGCCTCTTCTATGCTGTCTCCGAGGGAATCAAGTCCTTCTAATATAAACTCCAGTTTTTCCCTGTTTATTTTCGCATTTATTGTGATATACTCAATGAAATCCATGAACATGACCCTGCTCTCATTAATATCAGAGAGTCTCTCCTTTTCCATGTCAAGGATCGCGTTCCTAATGAATTCACAGATATCAGTCGCCCTTATTCTGGGAATGAATTCAGGATCTCCATAATCCGCGCATTCCTTCTCAACCAGCTCAATCTGGTGCATGGTAATGTGAAATGAAAAGATTCCCCTTGAAAGATCCGGAAGATTATGCGCTTCATCCATAATTATGACAATGTTTTCCCTTGAGGTTCGTAAATTGTATAGGACAGATGGTGCTATATTGGGATTGAGGAAATAAGAATAGGGCATTATGCAAATGTCTGCATCCCTCATTGCGAATTTTATGCTTTCATATGGGCATATATCCCTTGGTATGAGTTCTTCATAAACCAATTCCGGGCTGATCAGGTCTCTTATAATCAAATTCTTTACATCATCTGATCTCACCTGGTTATTATAGAACCTGCATGCGTCATGGTGACCCTCCACTACCTTTTTCTTTCGGGAAGAACACATTTTAGAGAGTGATTCCGCGCTGAAATCTTCCTCATTTTCAATTTCCTTATAAAGAGGGCACAGGTTCCCTCTTCCTTGAATAGCAACAGCCTTAATCTCCGTGGATTCCCTTAATTTCCTTATCTCCTCGATAACCTGGTTCTGCTGGGAGTTTGTTCTTGTCAGGTAGAGGATTCTTTTCTTATTCTCCCTGGCATAGGATATTGCCGAAACGAGGGACATTATTGTTTTGCCAGATCCTGTTGGGGACTCAAGGATTGCTCCTCCTTTGGATTTTAATCCTTCCAAAATAAATTCTATGGCTTCTTTCTGGTAATCCCTCAGGTTAAGAAAATTAAAAGTTTCCGGGATCAATTCATTTACCCATCCCTCCTTTATCAAAGAAGTTTTTCAAGTTCCTTTCTCTTTTCCTCTATAAGTTCAGGTTGTGAGATATATTTTGATGCCTCTTCAAAGGCTTCAAGCGCTTCTCTTTTCCTTCCCAACTTTGCAAGGGTTTCTGCCTTTATGAGGTGGTAATTAAAATTCTCTGGCACCAATGATATAGCAGTTTCTATGTCCTTTAGAGCTTGCTCTTTCCTGCCCATTTCCATAAGCAGTTCATACCTTCTGTAAACGAAGATCTGATCCATGCTGTTCAACCTTACAGCCTCTGTATAATCAGTGAGAGCCTCATCAAGCCTTTTCAATTTCCAAAGAACGTTTCCCCTGTTATAGTAATAATCAGGTATATCACCCTCAACCTTTATGGCCTGCGTGAAAAGTTCAAGTGCAGCGTCAAGGTTTCCGGAATCTTCCAGGGCAGCACCGGCTGCATTGTAGTAATCGGCGTGTTCCGGGTACAACTCTATAGATTTCCTGAAATCCTTCACAGCAGGTTCATACATCCTCATTGAATAATAAGACAATCCCCTGTTGAAGTAATAATCAGGATCATTTGGCAATATTTTTATTGCTCGAGTAAACTCCTTAATTGCATCAGGATATTTGTTCAGATTGAAAAACGAAACTCCTCTCTCATTGTAATCATCAGCAATCTCTGCCTGGTCCCTACCTAATTCATCTTGTGGCACAAAATCAAGAATATCCTAAAATACATTAACTTATTGTAACTGAGGGGAAAAAACCATTTCATTTCAAAATTGCGCAAATAATTCGTGAAACCTTTATCCAGAGGGTCACAACTTTTTTTGCCTGAACTCACCTGCTGCGTTGGTATATGTTTTCCATTTAGTTCTCACTATGTCTCCAATATCAATGTTCTTTTCAAAGGATGATTTTAGGAATCTTATTGTGTACGGATCTGAAGGGTAGCCGGATCCTATCCCCGGGAATATTTCTCTGATCTTGTCCATCTCCCTTTCCCTGATCACCTTTGCCACAACAGATGCTGCAGAAACAATGGAATAGTCTCTATCGGCTTTATGCCTGCAAATGACAAATTTCCCGCTCATTTCTGAAAGGTTCTTCGAGCAGCGCTCTGAATTAACGTCAAAGGAATCTACAATAACTGGATATGTTGTATTCTTTATCAACTTGAGAACATATTTTCCTTCAATCTCATTGAGGGTCATTGATTCCATCAGGGTGTTAATCTCACTGCTATTGATAATTTCAAATTTTACGGATTCTGCTTCTTCCATTATTTTCTCGTATGCCCTTTCCCTTGCAGCTTGGGACATCTCCTTCGAATCCCTTGCTCCTGATTTCATAATCTTATCGATGTCACCGCAAACCATTGAGATTACCATCGGCCCAAAAACAGGTCCCCTTCCCGCTTCGTCAATGCCACAAAGATGCCTTACGTTTTCAGGGAGGTTCGCCATGAATACGTAAATTGATAAATATGCTTTAATGATTCTATTTCATATGGATCAGGACGGCATATTAATGAATCCAGATGAATTCATAACAGAAACAAGAAAAAATATTAACGCAGAACTGGTTGATTTTTTCAAGAGAAGGATAAACGAAATCAGTGATTCAAGTATCAGGAGGTTACTCGGCAAGATTTCAGAATATACTGTCCAAGGTGGGAAAAGAGTCAGGCCAATCCTCGTGGTTTGTGGGCACAATCTCTTTAAGTCTCCTGATCCAGAAGTATACAAAGCTGCAATATCCATTGAGTTGACACAATCTTTCTTTCTTATTCATGATGATATAATGGATCAGAGTGATTTGAGAAGGGGCAAGCCTTCCCTCCATAAAGTTTTGGAGAAGGATTACGAGGGAATGAGAGAGTCAAGGAGAATGGGAGAGAATATAGCAATAGTTGCGGGAGATCTTGCAATGACCTATGCCTACGAGGCACTGAATGAAACCTCTTTTGAGGACAGCATAAAAAATAGGGCCTTAAGGGAATTAATCTCGATAACCAAAATTACAGGATATGGCGAAGGAATGGACATGATGACGACAGCAGGAATGAAACTGAAGATGAATGATCTGATTCGTCTCCATTTATGGAAGACTGCAAAATATACCCTGGAAGGGCCACTTCTCCTTGGGGCTGCACTGGCTGGTTACAGGGGATCCACATCAGCACTGAGTGCATACGGGTGCTTGACCGGTCTCGCTTTCCAGCTTCACGACGACATAATAGGACTCTTCGGAAAGGAGGAGGAGATAGGCAAGCCTGTTAAGAGTGATGTGAACGAAGGGAAGCAAACACTTCTCATGATAAAGGCGATGGAATATGGCACGAATGAGGAGTCACAATTTATAAACGAGATCTTGAAGCGCGGAAATGTGAGTGATGATGAATTTGAAAGAATCAAGAAGATCGTAGAGAAAACTGGTTCTTATGACTATTCAAGAAAGCTCATTGGAAAATTCATTTCATCGGGGAAGGATTATGCAAGATCAATTAAGGGTGATCCACAGACAAAAGAATTTCTCATCTGGCTTTCTGATTATCTGGTTACAAGAAAGAATTGATTTTTTTCTTTTGTAAATTTGATATTTGAAGGCAGAAAACTCTCCTTGGAGCACTCAAAATTGAAGACATCCAGGGAAAGGATGAAAGGGAATCCACCTAAGTTTGGCTATCAAATTTTTGGCCTGTATTTTGCATACATATCCCTTAGTGTTGAACTATCAATATGGGTATAAATCTGTGTGGTAGCAATGCTAGCGTGTCCAAGAATCTGCTGGATGAACCTTATATCTCCTCCATTTTTTAGAACAGTTGTTGCAAATGTATGCCTCAGCGTATGTGGAGTAACCTTCCTTTCAATTCCACACTTGAGTGAATTCTTTCTCACAATTCTCTCTACGGTCGTTGGATGAATCTTCCCTCTTTTAGTTCCAAAGAAATATTCTGAGTAGTTTCCCGTTTTTACCTTGCTTTCATAGAGCTGTGAAAGTACGGAAGAACACTCGGGTGGCATCAGGACTATCCTGTCTTTATCCCCTTTTCCGGATCGTACCCGTATAAGGCATTCAGGGAGGTCTATATCCTCTGTTTTAAGGCCACAAAGTTCGCCAACCCGCATTCCTGTGTACAAAAGAAGTACAATGATAGCATTATGCCGGATATCAGCTTTTGAAGCATTTACAAGCCTTTCCATTTCACTCTGGCTCAGGTATACAGGCATTTTTGTAGATCGTCTTGGCGCGATAAGATTTTCGGGTGCCTTTATGTTCCTTGACTTAAAAAGGTGCTTCACAGCCTTTATTGCCAGATATTGAGAGGATTTCGAATACTTTTTTTCGACTGCGAGGAAAAGTTTGAAGTTCTCTATGTCCGACAGTGTGCATTGCTCTAAATCCTTTTTTATGAAGTTCAGAAATATTCCAGAAAGAAAGGAGTATTCCTTAACAGTATAAGGGCTTCGTCTTTCACCTATCATGTTCTTCTTGAACCTGTCAATCTGCTCTTCAACACTTTCATTCATTTGATAATTTATATCAATAGGGAAATAGATATAATAGTTTTCCCAAAACAGACGCAAAATATAGTCAAATACATCTCTGAATAACGACATTAATCAATTATCTCCATAAAATTCTTCAGGAAACCATCCGGGACATATGTCAACTTCTCATTCAATAGTTATGAGACAATAGGCTCTATGCCTCAGGGGCAGAATTATAATTTGAATAGGGATAAGAATTAATAGCCTTCAATTATCACTAAAAGAAAAAATTGAAATTCGCTATATTGCGAGAAATTCTAAGCAGGATTCTTTCCACCACTGCTGGCAAATGGGCTCTCATTGGGATAATAATCGGCATTGTAGCGGGCTTTGGGGCATTGGTATTTTATACGGCAATAAATCTCATAACATTCTACCTTTTCCAAAATCTTACCGGTTTCACCCTCCCAAGGTCCGGTATAATTTCAGGAACATCCTTATATTCATTTCCAACCAACTACAAATTTTATATGATACCCGTATCAATCGTAATAGGCGGGATACTTTCCGGTTTTATTGTTTATAAATTCGCCCCGGAAGCTGAAGGGCATGGTACAGATGCCGCAATAGATGCTTTTCACAACAAAGAGGGGAGAATCAGAAAAAGAATACCACTTGTGAAGACGGTAGCCTCTGCCATTACCATTGGTTCAGGAGGAAGTGCCGGCAGGGAAGGTCCAACCGCCCAGATAGCCGCTGGGTTTGGCTCAATGATTTCCGACATATTCAAGCTCAGCGATAAAGATAGAAGAATAGCAGTGGCAGCCGGAATAGGGGCAGGAATTGGGAGCATCTTCCTGGCTCCTCTGGGTGGGGCAATCCTGAGCACGGAAATTCTTTATAAGAGGGACTTCGAGGTTGAAGCACTTATTCCAGCGATTATAGCCTCTGTGGTAGGTTATTCAATATTTGGTTATTTTGTTGGATACAAAACAATTTTTGACATTCCTATAACCACCACGATCGGTTTCTTCCACCCTATCGCCCTTCTGGCATACTTTATTATTGGGATTGGAACTGGATTAGGTGGAATATTCTACGTCAAGAGTTTCTACGGTATTCAGGGATTTTTCTCAAGAAGAAAGAAGATTCCAAGGATGGTAAAACCTGCAATCGGTGCCCTGCTTATGGGTCTCATTGCAATGCAATTTCCGGAAGTCATCGGACTGGGATATGGATGGGTTCAACAACTGCTTGATGAGAACTTTTCCCTGTTCTATTCAGGTTTCTGGGTATATCTCTTCCTGTTCTTCATTCTCATTTTCGTACTCAAGATTGTGGCAACTTCACTAACCATTGGTTCTGGAGGTTCAGGAGGTGTCTTTGCACCGGGAATAGTTTCCGGAGCATTCCTGGGAATGGCAATATATGTGCCGTTTCACGCATTGCTTCCATACTTTTCATTCCTGAACTTTGCAGAATTCATCATCGTTGCCATGATTGCCTTTTTCGGTGGGATATCAAAGGCACCAATAGCAATAATAATCATGGGCACTGAAATGACAGGCTCCTATGCACTGTTTATCCCGTTGATGCTCGCCACTACTGTAAGTTATTTCATATCGGGAAACAAGTATTCGATTTACAGATCACAGGTTAATACTAGAAGAGATTCCCCAGCTCACAGTTATGAATATGAGAATCCAATAATGGATAAGATTTCTGTTTTCGACGCAATGAAGAGGGATTTTATCTGGATTCCAAGCAGCACTTCAATAAGGGAGGCAATAAGCAAGGTCAGGGAGAGCAAAACGAAATCTATAATGATCATGGAAAACGACAGGCTGGTTGGATATCTTTCCATAGAAAATATAGATTTGAATGGAGATCTCAACGAGGCGGTTTCCACTGTGATGTCACCGGATATTCCGAAAATAGGGAAGGGAAAAAACATTCTGGATGCACTAAATATCCTGACAAGAGATCCAAGTGGAAAACTTGCAGTGGTTGAAGATAATGATCAGGGCATTATTCTTGGAACCATAGGGTTTACTGAAATTGCTGATGCATATAACCGGGAGATAAGACGAATAAAAAGTATGCAAAAGGAATAACATTGTGGATACGACGGCGAGATCAACTATTTGGCACCAAAATACTGTGAATTATCGTTTATGTCAGCAAGGGAAAATATAGATCGCTATTGTTAGCGAAGCGGTAGAGCAAAATTATTTATTCGTTAAAAAATTATTCAGTTCATGGCCATGACCACATTTGAATATGGAGGGATAAGGCATTTTGACCCCCTCGATATAGATGATGTAATGGAAATATGCAGCACATCTCTATCAGAAACATATTCAAAAAGCGTGGTTTATGAAATATTCCTGACATGGCATGAAGGGTTTTTCGTCTTTACATCCGGAAACAAAGTGATTGGATTTCTTGCAGGAAGCAGGAAGACAATCCATGATGCAAGGGTTCTCCTGCTTGCGACCAGGGAAAAATACAGGAATCTTGGGATAGGTTTTGAACTTATGAATAAATTTGAGGAAAAATGCAGATATTCGGGAATACTCAGCGTGAGGCTTGAGGTTAGAACCGATAATGTTCTTGGAATAAAGTTCTACAAGCGCCTGGGATATTCAATAACATCAACACTTCAATCATATTACAGTGATGGTTCCGATGCCTATGTGATGTGGAAACCATTATTTTGATGAAGTTATCATTTCGAATTCAGTAGATTTATGGCAGGTTATGTCAATTTTACCGGGTTTGTCAAAAACAGTGTCCTTTCCATATTTGACATCTTTTCCCGAATGAATCATGCCCTCGCCCTCAACGAACCTGATAACGCTTCCATTTCTGAGGTCCAGGGACATTTTTGAATTTTCCTTCAGGTGGTAAGTGACAAGTGAAATGTCCTTGCCGGTGAACGTGCTCCTCATATATCCCCATGGAAAGTCAACCCTGCCTGAATACTGGTTCCTTACAGTTTCAAGATCTTTTTCGCTGTCGATCCCCATCCAGAATGTATCTTCCTTGTACGCACCTATCATCTTCCTTCTGGCAAGCTCTGGAAAAACGGTCGTCTCGATGTCCTTGTTAAGATAATCTGCGAAGAAAATATCCTTGGCAGAAGATTTAATAAAATACACTCCCGCATTAATGAAATAATTCAGAAACGGCTTTTCCTTGAAGCTAGTGACCTGATCCCCAAGCGTTTCTACGATGCCGAATGGACTCTTCATCCTGTAAATGAACATTACCATCTTGAACGGTGAATTTTCCGAGAATCTGATAAATTCCCCAAAGTTGAGGTCAGTTATGGTATCTCCATTTCTCAAAACGATATCCTGGCCGGGGCAATTGTTCATTAGATTCCTTACGGAGTATAAGGTCCCCATGGGTTTTTCTTCTTTCAGGTAATGGAAGTTCATTCCCATATGCTCCTTTCCATACCTCTCTTCTATTTTTTCGCCCAAATGGCCTGAAAGAATGTATATTTCCTTTATGCCGGCGTTCTGAAAATCATATATTTGCCTGTCCATAATGGTATATTTCTCTTTTATTTCAATGAGTGACTTTGGAATTTCATCAGTGATCGGTTTCAATCTCTTGCCATAGCCACCGGATAATATTGCTCCTATCATTGTGAGTGTATCGGTGGGAGATATAAATATTGTCGATAATGAAGATTAAATTTCGTCTTATGGCGGCAGAAATAGATTAGTTTATGCTAACCTCGTGTCCACTCGTCTTGAAACTCAAGTTTTCAACATGCATCCTTGGGTTTTCAAGCGCAAAGAGTTTTCTATTCATATAGGTCTTCTTCTGTGTGAACTCCTCCAAAAAGCTTCACTTTCGTTGTCTTCTTTTTTCCATCTTCCACATAGCCCTCAACAATCTGGGTATATTTCAGAACAGATTTTCCTCTCCTCACATTGTTGACCCTGAGCCCATACAACTATATTACATAATGATACATTAATGATAAAAAGGGCAACCCTACGAACATAATGACTAATTCATCTTTAATAATAGCTGATTTCACAAATTTAAAACTTGAAAGTTAAGGACAAACTCAAATTGGAGGATTGTATGGCCCTGTAATTATGTACAAGGGAAGATTGCAGATTATTGAGGATTTTCCCATTCATCCAATAGTTCTGAAGGAACTTCTTTTAATATCTTGAGTTCGGATGTTACTTTCTTGGCAGAAGACCACGCGATTTTGTAATCACTATTATCGGTAGATATGTAAATCTTGAATGGTAAATTAGGAATCTTCTCACTGCTTATCTTCTTCTCGTACAAATATTCCCAGTACCCCTCAACAAGAGTTTGTATTTTCATCCCTCTTGCAAACAACGTAATTCTGCGGACGTCGTTCCTTTCTCTTAGTAGGAGTTCATCAATTAAATTTGATTTTGTAGCGCTGGCATCAATAAAAATTGCATATGGAAAGTAATTTAGAATCTCTTTTATCCATTCTTTTCCATATTGGATTGGCGACATTGACGCAGATAGTGCAAAAGATTCCATGTAGTCTCCTCGCACTAGATTGTATAGTTTCCTGACCTGAAAAGCGAACTTTCCATTGAAGGCATCGCTCATTATGCTTTGGGCCTGTTCGAATTGTCCTCTTTCTTCCAAGTTATAAATTTTATAGGCAATTTTTAGTGATATAATAATATCTTCGGTCCATTCACATTTCCTAAAAATTCGGATAGAATTTAATTGTTGAGTTGTTAGTTGTGTAGATTTTATTATTTGTACTACATCCCCAAATATCATTCCATAGCCATCGTGAGAACTCACACCTTTTATAAGATTTTTTGCAATTTCGTCACTTATTTTTCTATCAAAATCTGGATCTTCTTTGTCTACGCTTAACTCCAATTTTATGTTGACCATTTTTTCTATATTGACACTTCCAAAAAAATTGTTTGAATTTGAGCCAGAAATCACTACCGATTTTCCAGATTCTTTGTTTATAGCGGTAGCCTTCAACCACTTATACGTAGGAATTAAGTATTTCTTGAATAAGGTTTCTAACCAAACGAGAGCCATAACTAATTTTCAGAAAAATAGCTCTCCGCTTCGGATAGATCAGTTATTACCTCAAGAGAACCCGGCAAGATAGCTTTAACGTCTTTTGCCTTTGCGTATCCAGAGTTGTCACGTGTTTTTACCCTCATGCCATCTCTAAGTAGGAGACCATCTTTACTTATTTCATAACCCATTGAAATTAAGATCTCCTCCTTGTCAAGACCCTTCACTTCAATCAATAATATATCTTCCCTTTTTGACATAGAATACCCTCCAATTTCTTAGATAGATAAATAACTTATGTTTGTACTTTATTTTAATGTTATTCATTAATAATAAAGCTTAAGACATCAATCTGTTATTCTAAGTCATTATTAGGTTATTTTCATACTACAACCATCTTGGATTATAATATATGTCAAAAGAGCAAGTTTTTCATTATATTGCGTCAAAATAGCCTTAGATTTTAATCGATTCAATCCATGCATCCGGTTTCTTTGTGGGTAAATTATCAATCGCTTTTATCAACTTCACGAGAGTTGCCAGCAAAGGAATTGAAAGCATGGGGTGTATCAAACAAGATATAATGGATTTTGATATCATATATTTCTATTATTTCCATTACCCGATAATCTTCAATTTTTTGCCGGTTTTTATGAAGGCATCAACAGCCTTTTTTATATCATCCTCAGAATGAACGGCAGATGGCATCAGCCTTATTCTTGCTGTCCCCATTGCCACCGTTGGATACACAATTGGCGATGCGAAGATATTCTCATTTTCATACAAAGCCTTGCTGAACTCAACGGTTGCCTTCTCGTTCCCAATAACAACCGGTGTTATTGGGGTCTTTGTTGTTGTGAGTTTGAAGCCATTTTCCACAAGTCCTTTCTTTAACGCGTCGGAATTTTTCCAGAGCTTCTTTATGAGGGAATCATCCCTTTCCATGATCTCAATAGATTTCAATACAGCCGCCGCGTCTCCCGGATTGAGCGCACTGCTGAACAGGAATGGCCTTGCCCTCTGCCTCAGGAGATCGATAAGATTGGAATCTCCTGCGACGAATCCTCCCATTGAGCCAAGTGCCTTTGAGAACGTTCCCATTTCAATCTCCACTTTCCCTGCCAGTGAAAAATGATCCACTATACCCCTGCCGTTCTTTCCAAGCACTCCTTCTCCGTGGGCATCATCCACATAGCACATGGCATCATATCTTTCTTTTACCTCGGCTATTTCCTTGAGTGGAGCTATGTCCCCATCCATGCTGAAAACGCCATCGGTAATTACCAGGGCTCTTTTTCCCTCGTTCCTGTGTTCCTTGAGTTGTTTCTCCAGGTCTGCAACATCCATATGCTTGAAAACATAGCGTTTTGCAGAACTCAGCCTTGTTCCATCTATTATGCTTGCGTGGTTTAATTCCTCGCTGAATATCGTATCTTCCTTTCCAACGAGAACCGGAATGGTGCCTAGATTAGCAAGGAGTCCTCCCTGATAAACAAGGGAATCATCCATATGCTTGAACTTAGCAAGTTTCTCCTCGAGCTTTCTATGGATTTCATCGGTTCCTGCTATGGACCTGACGGCTCCTGCACCTACCCCAAAATTTTCTATGGCTTCGATGGCAGCTTTCTTAACCTCAGGATGGTTGGCCAATCCAAGATAATTATTTGAGCACATATTCAGCATATTTTTCCCGTCTATTTTCACCCAGGCACCCTGGGAACTCTGCAATACTCTTATGGGAATATATCTCCCCGATGCTTTCAGTGACTCAATTTCATCGTTTACCCAGCTAAGATTAACCATGGGTTGCATATGCAGATGGAGGTTTTTTAATTTTCCCCCAAAAAAACTGTAACCGTTGACTATTTTAACAGTCTAATGATGACTGCCCTGTGTCAAAAATACTAATTACGGGTTCTGCAGGGCAGGTCGGAGGAGAGCTTCTATCTGAACTTATGAAGCAGCATAGTTCCAGTGATATTTTATTGACTGATATTTCCGGACTGGAGAGGATTTCTGATGAATACGAAAAGATGATTCTTGATGTTAGAAAGTATGGCGACATAAAAAAAATAATTGAGGAGAATGATATAAAGTACATTTTCCACCTGGCATCGATCCTTTCAGCAAAGGGCGAAGAGAATCCAATGCTGGCATTTGACGTGAACATGAACGGGACACACAACATTCTCGCAGCGTCTGTTGAATTGGGAGTCAGCAGGGTATTTATCCCTTCCACAATAGGGGTTTTTGGTCCGGAAGCAAAGAAGGACAATACACCTACATGGAATGCATCAAGACCGAGAACCATGTATGGAATAACCAAATTTACCGGCGAATTCCTCATGCAATACTATTTTGAAAGGAACGGCCTTGACACCAGGGGCATAAGGTATCCAGGGCTGCTCAGTTACAAGACACCGCCAACAGCGGGAACAACAGACTATGCAGTGGATATGATTATGCATGCTGCCAGAAAAAAAGACTACATTTGTTATTTAAAAGAAGATGCTTCATTGCCAATGATGTATATGCCGGACGCAATGGAAAATACCATTAAATTATTCAACGCACCTGCTGCCAGCTTAAGATACAGGGGAGAATATAATATATCTTCATTCACCTTTTCACCAGGTGAACTCGCCCAGGCAATCAGGGAATTTGTTCCAGGGTTTAAGGTTGAATACAGGCCTGATTATAGACAGAAAATTGCAGAATCATGGCCGAAAAGCCTTGATTGTTCAGATGCCATCAAGGACTGGGGATTTAAGATAAGATTTACACTTAAAGAGATGATAGAGAATATGATTTTAAACATGAGACAATAGGTTATTCCTTTATTTTGTTGAACGCCTGTATAACTAATGAATTTGAAATGTTCTATCCTTATTTCAAAAAGTTTTTATTATCTTTCATTGATCTTAAATGCCTGAAATAGCTCACAAAAATTAAACCTCCTAAAAATCCAGCATCTATCATTCCTGAATAAAAAATCAAAAGAGGATATGGTGTTTTTATTACAATATATGCAGAATTATTTGTTATGGATGCGTTGACAAAGATAGAGAAGTTGGTATAGTCTAAAAATGTAGCCCCCTCAATTTTGTAATAACCAGGTTCAATGTTTATTTTCTTTTCCACTAAATCAGTACACGTCATATTTATTGACAGATTAACCACTTTTACCCAACTATTGCCATTTTGTTTCAATAAAATTATAGAATTGTATACTGAAGCATTTTTAAAAGGTTTACCTGGAGAAGTAAATTCACTAAAGATGGAAATTTCAGCCCCATATCCATTTGAGTAAAAGCTCGTAGAATTGTAGGAAAAGGGTTGCCCATATGTTTTATTAAATACGTTACAAGCCTTTGTTGTAATGTTATGAGATCTATCTTCTATACTGTTTGATGTGCCAATAATCAGGACGATTAAGCCAATAGAAATGAATATGGCTATAAGTCTTTTATAATGAAACAATTTCTTACCTCCCGTTCTTAAGATTTGAATTAAGAAGAATTTTAGATGATACAAAAACCATAAATAAAGAAAATATAAGAACAGCAAGGGAAATTAGTGCTGTTGAAGCACTAATTTCTGAAGAGAAGCCATTGATAATGAAATTTAAAATAGGATTATTTGATAGATCAGTATTCTTGCTATTATTTAATTGTGATATAATTTCTATGGAACCGTATGTCAGTACAAATGCAGCAATGCCGTTCTTAGTGATTGATCCAAATATTCTTCCTATAGATATAATAAATGCTAAAATAGAGATTGACACAAACCATCCAAACATCAATAATTTATATGATATGTAAAAAAATTTTATTTCAGAAACGAACAATAGGATTATTATTATCAATGATGGAAGAATAAAAAATTCTAAGAACGCACTTAACATAAAAAAGGTTTTTCTCCTTATGGGCATGCTAAATATATATCCATATAAGCCTTTTTCAATCCTTTGTCCAAAGATAAACGCACAAATTGAACCGTAGAATATAGTGACTATTGAAAGGGAAGAGAATAATAGATTGAAGTTTGATTCGCTGGTAATATTGTTGGAACTATAAGAAATTGTGATGGCAGATGCTATTAAAAATATCTCTTGAAGATGATATTGATTTGTAAAATAGTTGATGAATTTCAAATAATTTACCTTAGTCAAGATTGAAACTCCCCTCCAAGAAATGCGGGAATGATTGGATACTTAGTATTTCGAGTAGTATTTGGTCATTCATCAATTTCAATAAAGCTGGAAAATTGGAGTTTTTAATTATTACTTGATGTCCATTTGTCTCATATTCTATTTTTCCGGTCAAATACCTGCATAAGCTTTCATTATTCATTGATTTTATCAACACAAATTTTCTCTCAAGACTCCCTCTTACAGAAACTGGTCCAACTATTCCATTTTTATTGAAAATAATTACATTATCTGCAATAGGCAATATCTCATCAAGTATATGACTGGTTAATAGAAAAGAAGCATTTTCCTTTATTTTCATTTCCTCCAATTCCTTTGCAAGTCTGATTCTATTAACACTGTCTATGTTTGCATTGGGTTCATCTAATACGAAGTATCTTGCCTTTGTAGAAAGGCACATGATCAACGATACAAGTTGGGTTTCACCCATACTCAAAAGATTACAGTTCTGGTTTAGGAGATAATTGAGATCAAAAACATCTAAATATTTCAAAATTTTTTCTTTATCAATCTCCCTTAGGTAACCATACAATCTAATCCAGTCTTTCACTCTTGACCCGCCAAATGGAACCGGTTTTTCCGGAAGAAACGCGACCTCCGTGAAAGCCTTGTTTGATCTCTTGTACGGAGAATATCCTCCAATCAGCACGTTATTTTGATTATCAATTTTTGTAAGGCCTTCAGCGATAGATATCAACGTACTTTTTCCTACGCCATTGGGACCTATTATTACGGTGATCCCTTCTGGTATTCCCAATCTGATTTGAGATAGCAATTCATTATTGGCGTATTCCACCCTTATTCCATCAACCTTGAACCACATTACCGATTTTCCCTTAACTTCTTTAGCGCTCTTTTTTTGGCGTTTCTTATAACTAATAATATCAATGGTATTCCCACAAACCATAATATGAATAGATATTGTAGATCCTTTAACAAATAAAGCTTATAGTCCAATGGATTTAAAGCAATATCGGTCTTTTTAAGATTAATTTTGAAGTCTATTGCATAAGGCATAGATCGATCAAACAATTTACTTATGAGAGATATGTTTCCATTTATTTGTGACATGATAAGAACATTATAGCCTCCAGATTGATCATATTCAAATTCGTTTGGGCAAATTTTTGAGAAATACAAATAATTGTTATTCTTAGATGCAAGCGTTTCATTCACATTTATTGGGTTCAATTTTATCGGGTTTGTGCAACCGCTTACATTGTTTTGGTTGGAAATGGTATTAGGGTATCTGGAACTGGAACCAGAAACTTTTGAAACAACACCGCTTATGTTAACCAATGGCTGAGTTAGAGAAGCATTGTTCAAGAAATAAGAAATGAAACTGCTATTTATGTCATAAGTGTTATTCCAATAATAACCTCCGCCGCAGGCAATATTTATCTTTGCCTTTACTGATATTTTATACTCTGAAATAACATTAAACTTCAAAACTCCGTATTGCGGGTATAAAACCGTGCTGTTCCCCTTTGTTTGATTAGTAAAAGAGCTAAAATCATAAATAAAATAAGATCCCGGGATAAAAGGGCTTTGATTTAGTGACGACCGATAATTTTCTTCCACAATAAGTGGATATGTTATAAGAATTGATGATAAAATTATTAGTAAGGAAATAGCAATCGCTAAAAGTTTTTTTACCTTCACTGTTCTCACTTATGATGCAGCAAAACCGATTAAGGTACCTATTATTGATCCCCAATGAACCACACAATTTCCATTTACACTACTCTCACCATAATCCTCCATTTGACCATTATCATACCCAATAAGTTCTGCAAATTGAATAGTATGTCCACTTGAAGCAAATCCATTATACCTTGAATTTGAAAAAGATACAGACCAAATATATTCAGTTCCCGTGATTCCCTTTACAGTTGTTCCAGGTTGAATGAGCATCGGTCCACTTGATGAGCAGGCCGCAGATTCTGGGGGGTACCATGGGCAATTTCCAGCACATGTAATTGCCACATTTGTGCTGTATGTAGGACCTACGAAGATTTTGATATGCGTTCCTATTGCACTTATTTGGCACTCCAATCCCTCCTTTGTTACTATTTTCGCACAATCTTTAACCTCTTCGATTCCACAAAGAGCTCCCCAAACGCAACACTTTTCATCATATTGTAACCCACCCGTATAATAAGTTATTGTACAAGTTCCTCCTCCGCTACCTCCAGGTCCCTTAACATTTTGCGGGGCAACGGTGAAACCAGCGGATGCAGTCTTGGATTGGCTCTGAACAGCATGGACACTGCTTGACGATAGTGAACCAGATATGATCCCAACAACTGAGATAATAAAAACTATACCTGCAATAACCTCAGCAAAATCCAATAATTTAACATCTATTTCCATAAGGTTTAATTCTTTATCCCTATTTTTCATAAAAAGCGATAAAGTCATTGCATATATATATATATATGGGTGTTTTAAATACACTCATAATTTGAACTTTTAATTTAATTACCATTCCGGTTTATTGTATAAACCTGCAATCAAATTCCGACTTCAACAACGCACTTATTTCCGCCATTTGAGAATCTTTCTGTTATCTTGAAATCTTTTTCACCAGATTCTTTTATGACGTTTTCTCCGAGAACTCCACATATCACATTACTGTTAGTTCTCGCCAATTCATAGAAGATGCAATTATGCCTGATTATTTTCACAGTATCCTTATCAATCTCCATTCTTGCATAATAGCCCATGCTGTTCAGGGCGTTAACGAAATTCCTGAGTTTATCCACCTTTTCTTCCCTGGAAAACTCTTTGCCCACACTTTCAGAATAACCTGCATGGTGAACCATGCGATCCGCGACCTTTGACAGCATCATATTCAGCTGTTCCTGGCCAAGCGATTTCTGGATCTCATCAAGGAGGATTGATGAAAGCTCAGCATACTTCTTGGGGAAAAGATCAAGTCCTCTTTCCGTTATTTCATAATGCTTTGAAGGCCTGCCACTCTTCTCTCGTTTGAAGAAACCTTTCACATAGCCCATTCTTTCCAGAGAATCCATATGTTCCTTAACTGCTGTCTTATTTATTGAGAGGTATTCAGAGAGTTCCGCCATGCTATGCTCGGATTCTCCGAGATAATTCAATATCTTATTCTTCATCTCACCAAGAAGACCTTCAACGGCTAGATGATTTTCCATACTGTGTCATGATTGTATGGCTTTATAAATACTTTACTTACTTAAAACATAAGAAAGTGTTTAAATAGAAAAAATCAATCATGAAAGTAATGGCTGAACTTGTTATCAAAAATCTCAGTGCAAGGGTAGAGGGGAAGGAAATCCTCAAGGATGTGAATCTCACCGTAAAGGGTGGAGAAATACACGCACTCATGGGACCAAATGGTGCAGGAAAGAGTACACTGGGCAATGTCCTGATTGGGCACCCCAATTATGAAATTACTGGTGGGTCAATCAAGCTTGATGGTGTGGAACTTGTGGGAAAATATCCCGAGGAGAGGGCGAGGGCAGGGTTGTACCTGGCATTCCAGAGCCCTGTTGCAATACCGGGTGTAAAGCTTTCAGCATTCCTGAGAACGGCATACAAGAACCTGCACCCCGAGGAAAAATTGTCAGTTAATGATTTCTATAAGCTTGTATCGTCACACCTAAAAAAAGTGGGACTCGATGAGTCATTCATGTCACGAGCTGTTAATGATGGTTTTTCAGGAGGGGAGAGGAAGAGGCTGGAAATACTTCAGATGGTAATATTGAGGCCAAAGATTATAGTTCTGGACGAAATCGATTCAGGACTGGATGTTGATGCCCTCTCATTGATATCAGATGAAATCCTGCAATTTTTCAGCAAAGAAACTGCATTCCTCATTGTAACGCACTATCAGAGGATCCTTAAAAAGATTGATCCACAGTTTGTTCACGTTCTGATGAACGGACATATAGCAAAGGAGGGGGACAGGGAACTGGCTCTTAGAATCGAGAATGAAGGGTATGACTGGATAAGGGGTAATTGAGATGGAAATACAAAACATGGTCAAGGATGAAGAGATAGAAAAGTTACTGGAAAGCGTCAAGAATATAACTTCAAAGAAAAGTGACTGGGAATTCAGGGATTCCTTTAAGCCACAGTATTCCACGGGAAAGGGATTAAACAGGAAGGTCGTGGAGGAAATATCAGAAATCAAGAATGAGCCGGACTGGATGAGAAGGCTCAGACTGAAAGCCCTAGAAATATTCGAGGCAAAACCCGTACCATCGTGGGGACCGGACCTTTCTGGAATAGACTGGGAAAACATATCATATTACAATAAACCTGGAGAAAGCAATACCAACAGTTGGGACGACGTGCCTGAAATGATAAAGGACACCTTCCAGAAACTCGGAATTCCTGAAATGGAGCAAAAGTATCTTGCAGGTTCTGTGGCGCAATATGAAAGTGAAGGCGTTTATCATTCCCTGAAGAAAGTCTGGGAAGACAAGGGAGTTATATTCACGGATCTGGATACAGCAATAAGAGAACATCCTGATCTTGTAAAGCAGTATTTCTGCAGGGCAGTGCCAGTCACGGACAATAAATTTGCAGCGTTGAACGGAGCCGTCTGGAGCGGAGGATCGTTTCTATATGTACCGAAGGGTGTGCATATTGACATGCCGCTTCAGACTTATTTCAGGATGAATAATGAAGGCACAGGGCAGTTCGAGCACACCATAGTTGTGGCAGATGAAGGTTCAAGTGTCCATTATATAGAAGGATGCACCGCACCAAGATGGGACAAGAATTCCCTTCACAGTGCAATCGTCGAGATATATGTAAACAAGAATGCAAAGGCCAGGTATACGAGTGTGCAGAACTGGTCAAAGAGTGTCTACAATATGCCGACAAAGAGGGCATGGGTTGAAGAAAATGGGCAGATGGAATGGGTTGGCGGCTCCCTTGGTTCCAAGGTCACAATGCTATATCCTTCATCATACCTGAGAGGGCCACATGCATCGGCATCAAACCTTAACATTTCGTTAGCCGGTCCAGGTACGGTAAAGGATACAGGTGCAAAGGCACTTCACTTTGCTCCTTACACAACCAGCAAGATTGTGGCAAAGAGCATCAGCATAGAGGATGGGAAGGCCATTTACAGGGGACTACTCAGAATTAACAAGGGTGCAATAGAATCAAAGAGCCACGTTCAATGCGACGCCCTACTGATAAACGATGAATCAGCGTCGTACACATACCCGCACGATGAAATATATGAGCCTACGGCAACATTTGGGCATGAGGCAAGCGTTGGAAAAATTGGAACTGAGGAACTGACATACCTGAGATCAAGAGGGCTTTCAGAGGATGAGGCAAGTTCAATGATAGTCCTTGGATTCCTGGATGATGTTATGAGGGAAATTCCGATGGAGTTTGCCATTGAAATGAACAGGCTCATAAAAATGGAAATGTCTAAATTGGGCGCTGTAGGATGATATCCCATGGAAGCATATTCTGAAATATTAAAATCAAGGATAAGTGATCCCTCCTTTGATTTCAGGAAGGAGTCTATGGTCAGGTTCCTGAAATCTCCCATTAGGGATTACAAGGAAAGTCCCACCGTTAAAGATTATGTGGAAGTCACTGACAACGAACTTGTTCAGATGGCTTCTGGAGGATACGGAAAAAAGATTTTTCCGATTCCAGATGAAAAGAGCGACATCATAGTTCTTGGAAATGAATTTACAATGGATAAAACGACGTCCAAGGATTATGAGGTGGAATATCTCTCTGCAATCCTCGAAAAATCTCCAGAAATCAGGGATAAGGTCCTCAGTTTCTTCGGAAATGAAAGGGAGGAACATCTCATTAATTCTTCATGGCAGGGAGGAATATTCATCAGGATAAAACCTGATGTTTCCACTGCCATAGATGTTAAAAGCATCATCAGTGCATCCGATTCCGGGGCCCAGAAGGATTTCATATGGGTAGGAAGAAACAGCAAGCTTACACTTTCAGAGGAGAGGTTATCCCACGGAAAAGGCAATGGAGTACAGGGAAGAAATATCTATTTTTACCTTGAAGAGGGGGCGAACCTTGACTACCACTATCTTCAGGATAAGGATGATGGCGTTTTTGATATAACATACATTAAGGCATTTGGGGAATCAAATTCCCTGGCAACAATTTATCACATAAACCATGGCTCTGGCAAGGTCTTGTTCCAGAATGAATCCAACCAGATGGGTGACCAGGCTGATTACAAGGTGTTTGGCGTAAGTTTCAGCGCAGGCAGCCAGAAAATTGACATCAGGGACAGCAGTTTCCAGCAGGGAAAGAGCACAAACGCTGATATCCACGTAAGGGGGGTTGTGACAGGAGAAAGTTCAACCATACACAGGGGAAACATAGATATTGAATTTGAAAGCAAGAAATCCACAGGTTTTTATGACTCCAGAATCGTGCTCCTTTCAAAACTGGGTTATGCCAACTCCAAGCCTGCACTGATGATTAAGAATAACGATACAAGATCAAAGCATGGATCGGCCATCAGCTCAATTGACAAGGAAGAGTTAACATATATAAGAAGTCGGGGGATATCTGAAAAGGAGGCAAAAAGTATGATATCTGCCGGATTTGTCGGTTCGATGATCGAGAAGGCAAACAACCAAAGGTTTACAGATAAAGTATACCAGTTTGCCCAAGAGTTGAAGATCGATGGAATCGAATGAAATAAGAGAACATTTTCCCATATTCAAAAGATTCGGCAGAGAAGGCATTGTATATCTGGATAATGCTGCTACCACGCAGAAACCCACAGAAGTAATTGAAGCTGTTGTGGATTTTTACACAAATTATTGCAGCAATGTCCACAGGGGAGTTTACAGGCTGGGTGAGGAAGCTACAGAGAAATTCAACAAGGCACGGGAAAATATAGGCAATTTCATCGGGGCAAAAGATAATGAAATTGTTTTTGTACGCAACACTACCGAGGCATTGAATCTACTGGCCAATTCGCTGGGCAGCAAATTAGGCGAGGGAGACGAGATAATTTTGAGCAACAGCGAACACCACTCTAATATAGTGCCATGGCAGATGTTAAGAGAAAGAAAGAATGTTAAGATCAAGTTTATAAATTCAAAGCACACGGAAACTATCAAGCCAGATGATGTGGCAGATCTCATAACAAAGAAGACAAGAATTGTATCTCTTACAGCCTGCTCTAACATTCTTGGCAATATAAATGATATGAAGGAAATCACGAATGTGGTTCATGATTCAGGCGCAATAATGATTGTTGACGGAGCACAGAGCGTTCCGCACATGCCAGTTAAGGTGAAGGACATCGGGTGTGACTATCTTGCATTTTCCGGCCATAAAATGCTTGGACCTACGGGCATAGGGTGCCTATTTGGCAGGGAAGAGTCGTTGGAAAACCTGCCTCCGTTTTTGGGCGGGGGAGAAATGATCAGGACAGTTACAAAGGAGGGTTTCACTTGCGAGGAAATACCGCTCAGATTCGAGGCGGGAACACCAAACATTGAAGGGGCGATAGGACTTTCAGCTGCAGTTAATTTCCTGAAGAGAATTGGAATGGAAAACGTCAGGCAGCATGAAAAGGAACTGATCACATATACGATGAAGCAGGAGGAGGAAAATAACATTAAGGGACTCGTGTCATATGGCACGAGGAATATGGATAGGAGGGCAGGAATCTACGCATTCAACATTGGGGAGATTCCGAAATTTGACAGGGAGAATCTGAGCGATGGCAACATTTCATTGAAAGTCCAGGCAATCCATCCACATGATTTATCTTCAGTTGCAGACAGAACTTACGGTGTGGAATTGAGATCCGGGCATCATTGTGCCATGCCTATGATTCAGGATCTGGGAGTTACCGCTGCAACAAGGGCTTCATTCTATGTATACAATTCTAGGGATGATGTGGACAGGCTCTTTGATGCCATAAAGGCAAGCGTTAAGAGGTTTGGGCTATGACTGATGATGAATATATCAACAGCGAGATACTGGATGAACACTTCAGGACACCGAGGAATTTTGGGGTTTTAAAAGATTGCACAGTTGAGATTATCGAATCAAATCCGACTTGCGGAGATACCATTGTTGTGGATCTGAAAATAAATGGTGAAACCATTGAGGATGTGAAATACATTACCAGGGGATGTTCCATCAGCACTGCGGCGGCATCAATGCTTTCCGAAACAATAATCGGGAAAACCCTGAAGGAAGTTGAAAACCTCAGCAAGGCGGAGGTTCTGTCAAATATAGGGTTAAGGTTAGGGCCGGCCAGGGAAAGATGTGCGTTAATCTCATATGACGCAGTCCAGAAGGGAATTAAGAAACATCTCAAAGGAGGAAAGGAAGCTGAACATTTCTAAAAAGAAGGGAATAATATGACCACAATGGCTGTCATAAAGAGCAGGACTCCTATGGCATAATCCATATGTTCTGGCTTCATTTTTGAGAATCTCTCTCCTATTGTCAACGAACTCAAGAATACCATAATGTTTATGGAAATAACGCTGGCAATAAAGAATCCGAGAAATATAATCAGGGCATCCACCAATGGATATTGTGAGGCAGAAATAATAATCGGTATAATCGCAAGGTCCGGGAATACACTTACCGCGATTATCGAATTTTCTATGCTTCTATTGGGTTCCCTTGATTCACTATAACCATTAATTATGAAGTAAGCTCCAATAGCTATGAGGAGGATAATTGAAATATCTATGAGATCATTGACATAACCCTTCAGGAATATCAGGCCAAATATTACTATGAGCAATGCGAGGAAACCGGATATTGCGGCATGTCCACCGCCAATAAGAGAAGCTATCCCAAACTTTTTTGGATTGGAATACTTATTTTTGGAGGCGAGAGACACAAGGGGGATCCAGTGATCCGGTGCTATCATATGGGTAAGTGCAATAATAATGGCTACCGAAAGAAGGAAAAGGAATGGAATCATAATTTCTGGAATCAATACCACTATTTTCAATTATCGTTATTGATCTGATGACAACCTCGTTTAAAAGCGGGAATTTATTCTGATATGCCTCCTTAAGTCTTATCGTTTGAAATAAACACTTTGCCCTTAATTGGACTGGCATACTTGTTTACCAACATCTGTCAACTACCCCTCCTGACGGAAGGGACTTGTAACTCTTATTAGGCTACAGTAGGCTGGTTGACTGCAGCCCTATTTTTTATACCTTAACATCGCAAATTTTAGAGAATAGGATTCCATAATAACATAATTCTCACCCACTTCTCGGCATTCTGTGGTACAAAGATTTATTTATCACTAATCCCTATAGGGATTAGTGGAAGACTGGGTAAAGAAGATAGTGGAGGAGGAAAGGAAGAAGCGAAATATTCCCCTGGAAGCAAAACCCCTCAACGGGAACTATTATCTCTATCACTCAACATCA
>JAJZXT010000159.1 GCA_021806355.1 Thermoplasmata archaeon | reverse complement strand
TGCTCTGTTACGGATCCAGTTACGTTCAGACAACATGAGCATGGAGAAAGGTTTAAATATGGTGAGAGTCCAGAGAGAGGGATTTTTTAATCTCTTTCCCGTTCATGAGGTGATGAGATGGTAGGCAAGGATCGTCATGGAGGTTCTGTCGAACTCGTCTACCATAGCGGAGATCTGCCGAAAGTACAATGTGGCTTCCTCTGCAGTTTACATGTCGAGTTGGATTCATCTCTCCGTGTGCAGTTGCGATGGGACAGGACAAGTCTGCAGTAGAACTGTCACTTATAAAAAAATAGAGGAACTGAAGGCTATAATAGGTGAACTCACAATAGCAAATGAGACTTTAAAAAAATTCAAGCTACGAGGAGAGGTGGGAGGCCATGAACACACTTATGCAGCATGAATTCACTAAATCGAAGGCTTCAAAGCTAGCAGGCATAAGCAGATCTATGCTGTACTACAATAAAAGGCCAAGAGAGCATAGATTCGATCCCGATCTGGAAAAAAAGATACAATACCTGATCTAGGAAAGACCATCCTATGGATCAAGAAAAGTAACAGCAATGCTTCACAGGCATGGCTTGGCGATAGGGAGGAACAGGGTTAGAAGGCACATGAGGCATCTCAATCTTATTCGTACACGAAAGAGAGTTAACAGAAAAAATGTACCAAGAACGGTGGTGGTGGCAAGGCCAAATATCATGTGGGAAACGGATATAACGAAGGTGTACATCGATCACGATGGCTGGGTGTATCTTACAGCTTACGTCGATCTCTGCTCCAGAAAGATAAAGGGATACTTAGTCTCAAGGATGTCAAGGACAAGAGAGATGATAGAGGCGATAGAAAATGCACTTCTCGGTACATTTCCGGATCTCAAGGTCAATGGTCTGAGAATAAGATCGGATAACCTTCGCAGTTTACATCACGTGGATACGAGGAGCACCTCAGAACACTCGGAATAAAACATGAGACAATTCATGCCCATACTCCTGAAGAAGACGGTCATATTGAATCATACTTCGGTAGGTTCAAGGAGGATTACATATATACGAGGGATTTCATCAATTATGATGAATTCCAGAGATATATCGATTGGGCAATTAATGATTACAACACAGTGAGACCGCATTCCTCACTGAACGATAGGACACCAGAAGAGTTTGAATCAGCAATAATGAATGAAGAGTTTAGAAAGAAATGGACTGAAAAGGAATTGGGAGGAATAAACATGTTGAATTCCTTGAATGAGCTAAAAAACTGTCTGAAGATAGTGGAGCCACATCAGTCTTTTCTTACTATTTTCCCATCTGCATCCAGAGTGGTGCATACAATTATTTTTGAATGTATCTCCCTTCCCATATACGTGGGATCATCATCTCTTTAACGGTGATCCCACAATAAAAATGGATGAACGTTAATTCTCCCTTTCCTGGGCTCTTAAACATTCCATCACAGTTGATAAATGAACTAATTTCTTATGAATGACCAAAGAGTAGCATTTCCTATATAGTGATCAAGATAATTATCTTCAGCGTGACCATCAAGATAATGAATTCTAGAAGGCTGATCATAAATAAGCCCTAATCTGAAAATATTATTCCATTCCTTTTTAACAATTTCCAACCATTTCTCTTTGTCTCTTAAATATCCTAATGCACCTAGAGCGAACGTAAGTCTCGGCCAAGACGAATATGTCTGATTACATAAGGTCGAAACTTGTAAATTTGGATAAACCATTATTGGTAAACAATATTGAGAAGCTTTCCCATTTACATTAACTATTTCCTCTAGCGACGATTTAATTTTTTCCTCGCTTGATATATGTCGCAATCCTAGGGTTTCACACCACCACTGCCCAATCATTTGACCAGCAAAAACAGCATCTCCTGAGTCTGGGTCACCTTCCCACGCCTTGAAGTATTTTCCATTATAAAACTTTTCCATCGTCATTCGAGCCTTATCAATAAGTGCCTGGATACTAGCGATATCATCTTTTTTTTCAAGAATTACCAGAATCTCCTTATATGCTTCCAGAGCTGCAATCCATATAGACCCAACGTAAGTATCAGTACCTTTCACAAATAAGTTATCAAATGCAGTGTCAAAACTACCAGTCTGCTCGGGGAGACCATCGTCATTAACATCCTGTGAAATGGAAAAGTTCAATGCTCTTTCTAAGGCCGGAAAGTATCCCTTCAGAAAGTTTTTATCACGTGTATGATAATAATATCTATAAACAAGCAAAATGAATGTTGGATTAGTATCTTTCCATTCGGGTGGAGCAGTTGTTCCATCCATTGGAACATCCAAAGAATGCAATCCTAGATCATGAGGTACATAGCCATCTTTGCGAATATCTTCTGTCAAAATATCTAGAAACGACTTCTCCAGTTCAGGGAACAATTTCAATATAGGTAGTGAACCACCTTCGTAACATAAGCCAGCTATTGTTCCGAGAAACGGACATCTTTCTGGAGATTCGTATATTGAAAACCTACCTTTTTCATCAAACCAAGTACTTGAAGACAATATATATGTACTGTTAATTATTGCATCTTTTAACCAATCAGGTAGATCCACTGGAACCAATTCATGCTGCCAAATTAGACTCCTACGAAGAAGATCATCAAAGTTATCCAGAAACATTTTAGATATTTCAATGGAATTTTTGAACTTTAGATGGTAAAAATGCCCATACGGGTACCTTAAACCTTTTCCTGTAATATACCACGACAGCACGAACTTCATCTCTTCCCCGTCCTTAAATTTAGAATTGATCGTTCCGGCAGGTAAATCTCTACTTCCTGTAACTTCGTGACTTTCTGAAGCGGGAGTTTTTCCATTGTCTATGTCGCTCCAGAATTCACCAGATTCTACACGTCCATACCACTTTTTTTCCCACTTCCTGCGTTCATTTGGTGACGGAAGAATATTATGCTGAGTAAATATATTTGATAATTTTTCTGCAACCAAACATATTTCCCCCGCCGAAGGGTCATAATCATTTGTCATCGAATTGGTGAATAATATTCCATTTTCCAAGCGACGGTTTACACGACCAGCTGATCCGGAACCTATAATATTTGGAAATGAGAAATATATATTTCCGGAACTGCAACCACTAACAGAAATTTTGAACCCCACAGCAGGTAGAGTAGAACTACTGATATCCTTTGCAATAATAGGGGAAAAAGCCTGTAATTTGACTTTTATTTTTTTATGCTTGTATTCAATGGTGGTAATCGGGTACTTTCCTTCGTACGATATTTCTAACTTGTTGTTCTCAAAACCTAGGACATTTATTTCTTTCTCTAAAAAGAACCCATCATCATTATCAGGTTTTATAAATATGTGGAATCCCTGAAGAATTTGTAAAGGATCTGACCAATTATTCAGGATTGTAACATTGATGATCTTTCCCTTGTTATCAATCTCAATTTTTCCAGCCCCTATTCCTCCCATCGGTAGCCCCGCCTTTATGTTTTGATTCCCATTGTAAATTACCATGACAAGTTATTTATTTAACTTTAATAACCTTTTTTGACCCTAGGCAAAAGCCGTCATTCCTTCAGCACTATAACATAGACTCTCTTTCCGATATACTTCTTGGCAACATCAACCTTGCCCGAATTCCCGAACGGGGTCACTGTTTTTTCATACACCGTTTCAACATTTTACCTTATTGACAGAATCTGATCCTTGATGCTGATCTCCCTGTCAATCATTGTAAATGCATATCCATAGATATACTTATATTTTTCAATTAGATCAAGAAGTATGATTACCCAGTCTGAATACACAACATTTAGGAATACAGAGAGAGATTCTAAGTGTCGCTGATCTCAGATACAAGTAAGTACAAGGTAACGTACAGGAAGAGGCTGCTTTGGATGTCCATGTATCTGGAACCCATGATTGATCATGTCTTTGGAATTTTGGTGAATGAATTAAATCTTCCTTCTTTACTTGATGCCAAGGAGAAGGCCTTTATCATATTCATGAATGAGATTATGAGACTGAAAAACCGGAAGATGACATACGAACCCCTTCTGTTTGGAATTGATGGGATGATCTATTACAAGACTGTTGGGGATTGTATTACGATCCCCTCATCATACTGAATAGCTTGTTCATTGAAATGTCAAGAAAATAAAAAATCGGTGAATATGTAGCATTCTGCGAGGAGACAGGTTATTCTCTCATAGTGACAAAGCACTCAGGATCAGTGAGGGAAAAACATGGAGAATCCCTTAAGAATAAACAGATTGTGCATTCCTTCGCTCCAATGGACCTCTGTGTAATCGCCCATTCAAATTTACCCATTTTCGGCCACTGAAAAGTATCCAAAAAGGGCCATTGAATATTTACCACCACATGAGTTTTCATGCTGGAGATGGTAAAAGCGCTTACAGCGGAGGATTGGCATATGTTTAAGGCCATGAAAGAACAGGGAATGAGCATAAGTGAGATAGCAAGGAGAACGAAAGTGAGCAGGAAAACTGTGAGGAAGTACATTGCAATGGAGAAACCGGCAAAATACAGCAGAGAGGGGAGGTGGTCTGTCATTGCCCCTTACACTGATTATGTAAGGGGGAGGATTGACAAATTTAACCTCTCTGCTGTCAGGATATATGATGAGATCAGAGAAAAAGGTTATCCCGGGTCATACACAACCGTCA
>JAJZXT010000156.1 GCA_021806355.1 Thermoplasmata archaeon | reverse complement strand
CAGGAACTATTCTGGAATATGGCAAAGAATTATGATGAACTTAAAGAAGGAGGCGAACTAGCCAAGGAATTGGATGTTCTCCTTTCATTGCACGCGCCATATTACATGGATCTTCTTGAAGGCGGAGAAATAGCAGAAAGTTCTTTAAACCATCTCAAATGGTCAATGATAATAGGAAAGGCGATGGATTCTAAGAGAATAATATCGCACAGCGGGTTTTACAGGGGCACTAAGAAAAACAGCCTTAAGATCGCTAATAATACCTTCTCGGATTTTATTAAAAAATATGGGCCCGATAAAAATTTCCCAATCCTTGGCATTGAAACGTCAGGGAAACCTGAAATTTTTGGAACTGTTGACGAGGTCATTTCTCTTGCAAAAGCGATTCCAGAAATAGAACCAATCCTGAATGTTCCGCACGCTCATGCACTTAATGGAGGCAATCTTATAGAGGGAAAGGACTTTAAGTCAATTCTTGATAAGTTCCAGCCCTATGCTAAGGGGGATCTTTATCTGGAATATGCTGGGGTAGAATATGACGATACTGGGGAGAAAAAATTAACGGCGATAAAGCATGGAGATCTTAAATTTGAAACGTTTTCAGAAATTTTAATGGATTATGATAAGGATCTAACACTAATATCATGCTCTCCTCTCCTCGAACACGATGCGCAGTACATGAATCTCATATTTATGAGAAATTATTACAGGCACATGCAGAGGAAGCAGACACAGAAGAAGTAGGTGATAAAACATGAGAGAATATCCGACAAAAAAAGGAATTGACCTTTCCCCCGCAACAATAGAATTGAAAATGAAGGATGCCTTTGGCGATTGCAAATCTCGCGCAGGCGAATTTATTTCATCATATCCTGGAATAAAGGAAATCAGGGTAAAGAGCGATGGAAAAAAATTGTTCATAGAGGTGCAGAACGAAGAAAAGCCGAAAAATTCCGAACAGATCCTCAAAATTTATAATGCGTTCCTTGAATCAATAACAGGTTTAAATGCAAAAGAAAGAAAGAAAAAATTAGCTAAAATTTAAATTTTGGATTATTTATATTTTATTTTGCTTGACGGTCTGAAGACAAATTTCTCTTTTGCTGGAACCCTTATTTCCTGTTTTGTCTGTGGGTTCTTTGCCTTCCTTGACTTCTGGGTTCTTCTCTCAAAGATTCCAAACCCGGCGAGGTTTATTTTGTTCTTCTTGTTTGCCTCGGCTACAATCCTGTCCAAAAAGGTCTTTATTACCTCTCTGGCCTGCTTCTGCGTTGTTCCGGTCTCTTTGGATACATCTTTCGAGAGTTCGCTTATTCCTACCATTGCATTTTCCTCCTACATGATAATACACACACTACTATTAAAATATTTGTGTTTAAGTATTAATAGAGAAGCCAAATGATGCCTTCTATTAAATTATAAGTAATTCTATAAAAATAATAAATATAATTAAGATACTTTAATAAACCTGCAATAATAGGGATTTACATGACCTTCGACTCAAATATACTGCTGATTGAGCGTCTTTTATATGACGAGTTTGGAGATCTAAATTGGTGGCCAGCCAACACTTCAGATGAAGTGGTTATTGGAGCCATACTTACCCAGAACACTTCATGGGGAAACGTAGAGAAGGCCATTTCTAATCTGAGAGAAGAAAATCTCCTGGATTTAAAGTCTATCAGTGAATCTTCACGTGAAAATATTTTAAGGCTCATTAGGCCTTCAGGTTTCTACAACCAGAAAGCCGATAGATTATTGGTGATATCCACAAAAATAATTTCTGAATTTGGAAGCCTTGACAAACTTAGTAAAAGGGGAATGGAATTTTGCATCAAATACCTCAGCGACCTGAAAGGTGTTGGAAAAGAAACACTGGATTCAATTCTCCTGTATGCAATGGATATGCCACGTTTCGTTGTAGATAAATACACTATTAGATACTTCCTCAGGATAGGTCTCCTTAACAGTGAAAGGGAATCAAGGAAATTTGAGAAAATTCCTGAAATCCTGGATTATAATGTTCCCAGATTGAAAAATCTTCATGCGATGATTGTGGAAATAAGTAAAAAAAACTGTAAATCCAAGCCGTTTTGCGAAAGTTGCATCATGAGAAATATTTGCAAATATTACAAAGAGAGGATATTGCCATAACCAATCAGGCGCCATCTGTTTTCTACCCTTCTTGCCAACGCCACTCTTTCATTTTCTCTTGCAGCAACTGGATATTTAAGGATAATTTCGGCGGACATGTCTCTGGCGCTTGTTACCAGCCCAACAGTGTTTGAAGTACCAACAGTTAGCATCAAGCTTTCCTTGCTTTTTATCGGTTCAACTTTCATATCTTCAGTAAAACCTACAACTCTTTTCAGGAGATGTGTTTCTACCGTAAGATTCATGGTCATTTGTGGAAGTTTCCCAGGTTTTCCCGCTATTCTTCCCGTAAGGGAATCTCCTTTTGTAAGGAAAGGATCAAGTTTTGTTCCAACGGCAGACAATCCGCCGGGGATGATTCTTTCATATGAACGAGTTCCCGCCATGAGGCTTGTGATCTCCGTTATTATGTTCTCCCATACCTGTTTATTGCCTTTTGTTAACTGGAGCCCTGGGGTTATCTCAATCTCATCTCCAATACTGAGGCTTCCATTTACAAGAGACCCGCCTATGACTCCCCCTTTCAATAATGATATATCGGTTCCGGGCCTGTTAATGTCAAAGGACCTGGCAACATACATCATGGGGTCTGCATCGGCCTTATGCGGTGGTGTAGGGATATAATCCTCTATTGCCTTGAGCAGGGCATCAATATTCCTGTTATGATATGCACTGACAGGTATAACCGGGGCATCTTCAGCTATGCTTCCCTTGAGAAAATTCTTTATTTCGTTATAATTCTCAATTGCTTTTTCCCTCGTCACAAGATCAATTTTATTCTGGACAACAACGATATTTTTGATCCCCATTATTTCAATCGCAATGAGATGTTCTCTAGTTTGGGGTTGGGGGCATTTCTCATTTGCTGCAATCACAAGTAAGGCTCCATCCATTATGGCAGATCCTGATAGCATCGTTGCCATCAGGGTTTCATGCCCCGGAGCGTCAACAAATGATACAACTCTTTTCAGTTCGCAATTTTGATCTGTTTCAACCCTGCTGTATCTGTCATTTCCATCTTCGCCTTTACAGACATAGATAGGCGTTTCGGCATAACCGAGCTTTATGGAAATTCCTCTCTTGATCTCTTCAGAATGAATATCTGTTTTTTTTCCGGTTAGAGCACGGGTTAGAGTACTCTTTCCATGGTCAACGTGTCCAACCATTCCGATATTGACAGTAGGCTGTGGCAGATCAGAAGTCATTAATTCTTTTCCTCAGATTCTTCGAGTGCCTTTGGTCCATATTGAAGGATTGAGAGGTTAAGCTGTGATATGTCTGATCCAATAATTGAACCTCTGAATGTCACTCTCTTTCTTACACCTTTCTTGGCCCTTCTTCCTTCTGAATACGTAACAAGAATCCTTTTCTTGCCTGCGGTTGCAATATCTCTTCTCATTGGGAATCCATCTATGCTGGACCCTCCAGTGATTTTTAATTTGTATCCGGGCATTTCAAAGAATATTCCATCTATTTCTTCCCCGACTTTCCTTCCGGTAAGTATGCTCATATTTTCCGGCGTAACTTCCTTCTTGTAACTCTTCCCGGTTCTCGGGTCTGCAATTACTGCTACTGAATTTGCCATATATCTTTACACTCCCTATTGATTATAGAGTTCCAGTAAATTAATAAATTCCTTATAAAGATATCATTTGCACGAGTGAATGATTATATTCTTTATCTACAATAAGTATTTTTACTGGAAATTGCCACCAAATTCACTTGACTTCATGGCGTTTAAATCTCTTCGGGTAAGTTAAATTCGTGCATTATCGGAACTCTTTGACATCGAATAAGAGCATTATGCAGATTAATGTGATAGCATATTTCTATGCATCATTAAATATGCGTGCTACTCATTATCACAGTAAATTTATTAACACTTATATCTTTCAGGACAGATTTCAAAATGTATTCAGTAGTAACAGAAAGAGAGAGAGAGAGAGAGAGAGAACAGGTTCAAGGCGCTTAAACTCATTGCAATCATGATGATCACTGCAATGATGGCAATACCCATTATACAACACTTCAACAATGATTATGTATCAGTACCTGTTGAATCTTATTCCTATGGAAATGAGATGGTGAAATTTATAGGGCAAAACACATTTGTGGGATTTGACGGCAAGATGTTTCCTGTATCATGGACTGTGTTTGAACAGAATCCAAACTATTCTCCCGGTCCACAGGCAAATCCATTCACCGTATCAACAAATAATACCAACACATCAGCACCACTCATTGAAGAATCCTTCTCAAATTATTCCACCAATCACATTCAATCATTATGGCAGAACTCTGCTGTCATGATTAAGTGGAACCACTATGTCAGGATAGCTGAGATATTCTCCTTCACAACAAAAGGCATAGACGCATCCATTGTCATAAAGGATCTGAACGTTACCGGCAACTACATCGGAACATTCTCCATGGCAATGGGATACAACTCAACTGCATGCACCAATGGATTCAATCCATCATACATGAATCTAAGTTCAGGATTGGGTGCAATACCATCAAGTGACTGGAATGTCACCGTTGGAAACCTTTCATTGAACTGGCAGTCAGAAGATTCCATATTCAGTTCAGGTGTTATATCCTCAGGTTCATCCGGAGACCAGATCATCCTTCCTTTCAATCCGGGCACAATAAACCACAATGAATCGTACACCATCGATCCGATGATATATTACCAGCCGGACAGGATCACAAGAGACCCTGTTGCATGTCCACCCCGACCTCCACACATCACCCCAAGACCAGACTACTTTATACGATTCACGGAAACCGGTCTTCCTTCAGGAACATCATGGCAAGCAACACTCGACGGGAGAACACTATCATCAACATCAAACTCTGTCACTTTCTTAATGTTCCCAGGAACGTATTCATACAGCATTGGATCCATCTCAGGTTACGGCGTTTCGCCCTCAAGTGGTTCTGTTACAGTTCCAAGTGGAAGTGGAATAAAAGTAGTATCTGTAACATACATTAAAAATCCAACGTATTACAATATCACATTCACTGAGACTGGCCTTCCCTCAGGAACCTCATGGCAGACAACACTCAATGGGCAAACGCAATCAACAACATCCTCATCAATAACTTTCAGAGAAACCGAAGGAACCTATTCATACAGCATTGGATCGGTTTCAGGTTACAGTGTTTCACCTTCAAGCGGTTATGTTCCAGTTATAGCTTGGCCAAAATCGGTGTCTGTAACATTCGCTAAAAATTACGGTATCACTTTCACGGAAACCGGTCTTCCTTCAGGAACCTCATGGAAGGCAACAATGAATGGTCAAACACTAACTTCAACATCGAATTCAGTAGTATTCAATGAAATAAGTGGAACCTATTCATATAGCATTGGATCCGTTTCAGGTTACAGTGTTTCACCATCAAGTGGTTCCGTTTCTGTCGGTGGTTCTCAAACAGTATCGGTAACATTCACTAAAATTCCAACCTACGGTATCACATTCACTGAGACTGGCCTTCCCTCAGGAACCTCATGGCAGACAACTCTCAATGATCAAACACAATCAACAACATCCTCATCAATCACATTCAGTGAAACCTCCGGAACATATTCATACCGCATTGGATCGGTTTCAGGTTACGCTGTTTCCCCATCAAGCGGTTCAGTTTCAATAATTGGTGGATCAAACGAAGTAGGGATAGCATTCAGCTCGCTTGGTCCAGAATTAGGGTATTTCCATATTTCAGACCTGCCACTTACTGCACCAAGCTATAACTTCACAAAAGCAGTAATGGGCAATGATACATTCAGTAATGGTGTCGAAGATTCCTATTTTATGATGGGGGCAGAGGTAAGCACTCTTCATTTCTCAATCCAATATTCAAACGCTATGGCTCAAAATCAGTGTGATGGAATTACTGTTAGCACTTTACCCACTTCACTAACTCCAAGTTCATTAACAATATATTCCAGCAATGGAATAAACGGCAAAGGGTACGTAAATTTTACATGGACACCAAATCCGGGTGCATACGGAGGTTTCCTTGTAACCTTCACGAATCCATATGGATCAGTGAATACATATTTTAATTATACATTTGATGTTTATTCCAGGTTTATTTCTGAGAATTCCAGCAACAGCCCCTGCACAGCAGACAGTTTCGATACAAACGCAGTATATACAAGTTCTCATGGCGAATTATTAGGGTATATAGTGGCAACAGTATCTGGTGGACCAGGCAATAAATATTGGTCTCAAAATAAGGGCACAAGTTTCTGCTTTGGGCTCTCATTTTATAATGCCACCGACAATTCTAACACAAATACATACAATTATGGAATATTCAGTTATAAGCAATACATTAATTATTCGACAAGCCAGAAAGGTGTTTGTACAAGTTATGGGGCATTTGAACCGGAAGAGCAATATCAACAATCTTCTTCATCTTCCTCATCCTCCACAAGCAATATTGCAATAGTAGAACGAGGGATATATGATACAGTCGCTGCTGCGCTGCTTTTATCTGATACGGGTGTTGGGGAAGTAGGGGGACTTGTAATGACTTTATTAGGACCTGTAATATTCAAAGAAGCCACGCCCACCTCAACAGTGAACAAATACTGGGGTAGTATTAATCAGAAAAAATCATTCTGCTATGAGAACTGGAATCCGGGGCAAACAAACACCGAGAACCTACCCCCAGAGATGTGTGGAAATCTTGAGGCGATTAATCCTGCCAATCCTACCCCCACTCCAGAAGGTTCAACATCGGTTTATCAAATAGTAAATGACGGGAATGGGAATCCATCATACACACAGAGCCTCGAGATGGAGTTAACTCCAACACGAGTTCCGAACACTGCGAATCACCAAGATTTCGCTTTGGATTATTATACATATGCTGTATCTGCATTTATTGTACCCATTCATACAATTATATGTAGCAGTAAAACAACGACATTAAAGTTTACGCAAAATGACTTTGTTGGGGCAACATGGGTAAATACGGGATTGGGACAGGGATACTACACATACGCCGGACCTGAATACGCTGCATCGACATCGATGCCGTTGTATCTTCCTTACTGGGGGTGAATTTAATAAATAAGAAAATTCTGAAAATAGCGGCAATTGGCATCATTATAATAACAGTGTTTTCATCATTCACATATTATGAGGATATTACGGAACCTAAGGGCCTTACCAGAATTATGACACCATCGATTAATAGTGCCATAATAAATTACACAGAGTTTGCGGGATATATTAAAGCAGGATACACAAACATGTTTTTGCATTCTTACAATTATTCCTATTTAGGAAACACTGTGGATTTGATGGATTATACATGGCTAGATTACGGTAGGCATGCTAATATTTCTACTATAAAACCAAATTATCCAGGTGTTGTCCCATGTGTCTTTTATAATTCTTTGTGGATAGGTAATGAATCAATGAAATCTCAATACAGCAACCTTGTCGTTAGCATAACAAATATGTCACTTTCAATCAACAAACCTTTCTTCAAGAATGCCACATCGGAAAAGAATGACAGTTTTGGGCCTTATGGGCACTTTTATGCGTATCATGGTTATCCATGTTACTCGCTGATGAGATTTGATGAAACAAATAGTTTAGATTCTAATTCCCCGGGTTACCCTCCATTCTATACAGTCATCAACACTGGAAACTACACATTCTACCTGAACATCACCTTTACAATAACGGTATCGGAAAGCATTGTCCATTTCACTTCTCAAACATATTCCATAGATATGTCGTGGTGGCAGGAGTGGGGATATAACTTATCTCAATTCCAGTGAAATTAGAGATTGGTAATGATGACTGGAACGCAATCAAATCGGCATTATCCAACCATTCAAGATCTTTTTTATTTGGAGTGGTTCCGAATTTATGTGCCAATGGAAGGGTGATAAAAATAAATAGTAAAATAAAAAAGATCGGAGCAATCGTAATCATTGTCATCATAGCACTTGCATCCATAACATTATACGAGAATGCAACGGAACCTAAGGGTATATCTCATTTGAGTTACCATATTTCCAATCCCAATACTTCATCAATGTCGTTTTACATACAAAAAAGCTTGAACTACACTTATTTCGGAAACAGGATTTCACTTGTATATCATATGGCGCCCGGATTTTCTTGCCATTACCTAAATATATCATGGTCTAATCGCTCAGGAGTAGATGTTGGATATTGTGCCTTCCAAAGTTGTCTTTTTCTTTCGAATTATTCATCAATTCATTCCCCATACAGCAATCCAGTGGTCACAATTCAGAACACTTCAGTATCGATCAACCATCCACTGTATAAGAACGGAACCAATAAGAATGACAGCTTTGGCCCATACGGTCAATATTCAATAAGAGATGGAACTCATATCTCAATGTATGATCTATACCTATACGGAAGTGGGGTTGGTAGTCTCACTGGTGCCATCGTTTCAGTGTACAAGGCAGTCAATCAGGGCAACTTCACATTCTATGAAAATATTACATTCACAATCACGCTGTCAATAGGAATATTTCACTTCACTTCCCAACCATACCATCTTGACGAGTCATGGTGGCAGGTTTGGGAATACAATACTGGAATAAGAGATCTAGGATAATCTCCTATATTTCTGGATAAAATTGATAAATTAAATATGATGGACAAGGAAATGAATACTACAAATATTCCGTTATGTCATACACTGCAGCAGCATCGTTGCCATTATACATTCCGTTGAAGGGGTAAGAATGAATAAAAGAGTAATGAAAATCTTTGCAATTGGAATCATCATAATAATGGTGTTTTCATCATTTGTCTATTATGAAAATGTTACAGAGCCGCAAGGGATAAATCAGGTTTTTGCTAAGGGTTATGTTAATTATACAAACTTTAATAGATGTATTGAGGAGGGGAGATTCGCCTGCCTCAATTCAAGCAACTTCAGTTACAAGGGAAATAACGTTAATCTTATGACTTACATTATCCCCTGTCCTTCAACACATTACGTCAATCTATCCTGGTTTAATCTGTCCAGTATTGCTTTTGGTTTTGCGTATTCAAACATGTGGATACATTCAGAATTCATGAAATACCCATACAGCAATTTGGTAATAACCGTGACAAACTATTCCCTTTCAATTAACAAACCATTACTTAAGAATATGTCAGCTTATTCAGGAGACAATTTTGGAGGCTATGCTCATCTCGTTGAAGGTTTTAGTAATGATTATCGTCCTGGATATTACTTTAGCGTGTTCGGTAAAACCACAAATAAAATAAATGGTAAAATGGTGCCAGATTATCCGAGCTTAATCAATCCCGGCAACTACACATTCTATCAAAACATTACATTTACAATAACAGTAACACTGGGAATCATGCATTTCACTTCACAGACATATTCCATTGATTCATCATGGTGGCAGGTATGGGGGTATAATGTGCCACAAATGAAACCCACCATCAATTCAACAAATCCATAGAACAAGACTGCTAATAGCGATATTGGATATGTTGAGTTGAACCAATCTTTTATTGCAATTTCAATGATACATTAATTATCAAAATACTATATCTATTGAATTAGCGGGGTCATTGAATTGAGGGTTCTTGGGATCGAAGGAACGGCACACACAATAAGTGCTGGCGTTATCGATGAAAAGGAGATATATTTCACAAGTTCAAGGACATACCAGCCCAAAGATGGAGGGATTCATCCAAGGGAAGCAGCCAATCATCACTTCGAAAATATAACAGAGGTTGTAAGGGAATCCCTTTTGAAATCAGGTTTAAGCATCAGGGACATCGATCTAATAGGGTTTTCAAAAGGACCAGGATTAGGTCCATGCCTCAAAATTGCAGCGGTGGGTGCAAGATCCCTGGCAATAAAGAATAACATTCCATTGCTTGGGGTGAATCACCCTATGGGACACATAGAAATAGGGAAGAGAACCACGGGTTCATCCGATCCGATTGTCTTATATGTTTCAGGAGGAAACACCCAGATTATTGCAGGGTTCAACGGCATTTACCACGTTATTGGTGAAACGCTGGATATTGGGATCGGCAATATGCTTGATAAATTTGCAAGGGAGATAGGGGTACCTTTTCCCGGTGGCCCAGCGATTGAGGATTATGCCAGGAACGGTAAGGAACTCCTGAAACTTCCATATTCAGTGAAGGGCATGGATACTTCTTTTTCCGGAATCTTGACTGCAGCCCTTTCACTTAAAAAAAAGGGGAACAGGATCGAGGACATTTGCTTCAGCATTCAGGAAACGGCATTCTCCATGCTCTGCGAAACGCTTGAAAGGGGGATTTATACCACTGGAAAAAAGGAAATACTGTTAACCGGCGGCGTGGCAAGAAACATGCGGTTAAGGGAGATGATATCTATAATGTCACATGAAGCAGATTGCAAGGTTTTTGAGACGCCCCTGGAATACTGCATGGATAACGGAAGCATGATTGCACAGGCAGCTCTTCTGATGTTTCAAAATGGCATAAGGCAAAATCTTGAGGAAACAGTGGTTGACCAGAGATTCAGGATTGATGAAGCCACGGCACCATGGATAACCTCTGAAATGAAATCTGCACAATGGGGAAAAGGAGCAGAATCAATCATTAAGGAGGATAGATTCCTCAATATGCCTTCCATAATTAAAAAAAGAGTTCCAAAAAATTATAGGAATAAAATTCTTGATGAAAGCATTTTAAGGGAAAGGACAGGCCGGGAACTGAGGATACTTTCAAGGGGAATAGAAAGTGGGCTTAGCTTTCCAATGGTGTTTGATTTTATCCATCCAAACGAAATCAAAATGGAGAAAATTGATGGAAATCTTTTGGGTGACATAATGATGAGAGGGGGCAAACAGGAATATTATATGCAGGAATTGGGAGTTACTATTGCCAGAATGCATACTGCCGGCATATCTCATGGCGATGTTAACATGAATAACATAATAATTTCAGGAGATGATATTTATCTCATTGATCCCAGCATGGGTTCACTGTCACCTGGAATTGAGGAATTTGCGACAGATCTTAAAATGATCCAGGATTTTCTTCATGGTAATGGTTCTGCAGGAGAGAAACTATTTAGCACATTCATCGGTTCTTATTCTGCCAACTTCAGGGAATGGGAGAAAGTCAAGGCGGTTCTGGAGGATATGGAAAGGAGAAAGCGGTATTCATGATTCGATTCATATCAAGCAATAAGCACAAGTACGAAGAGATAAAGTCAATGATGGAAAACGCAGGGATTGAGATACAATGGATAAACATGAAATATGAGGAGATTCAGGAAGAATCAATTGATAAAATCTCTCTTGATTCTGCAAATAAGCTGATAAAAAGCATAGGAGAAAATTTCTTCATTGAGGATTCTGGAATAATAATAAAGGATCTGCAGGGCTTTCCCGGTCCATACTCTTCATACGTCCAGAAAACCATTGGGAACGAGGGAATATTGAAACTCATGGAGGGAAGAAACCGCGAAGCATCATTCGTGACCGTGGTTACTTATTGGAATGGAGCGCGATTGCACCAATTCCGAGGGGAAACCAACGGTACAATTGCAACATCCATTTTTGAGGGAAGGAATTTTGGATATGATCCAATATTTATCCCTGAAGGGTTCAATGAAACAGTATCCCTGATTCCGATCAGCCGGAAGAATGAGATTTCGCAGAGAGGAAAGGCAATAAGAAGTTTTATCAAATACCTAAAAGATTCCGGCAGTGAAGCCAAACGAGATGAAATTTAAATAATCATAGAGTATGACTTGAAATCATGTATCAGAATATTAAGAATTTTACACTGATTGTATATTTTGGAGTTCTTATTGCATCTATTATAATATGGATAACGTCTGCAAACGACTTGCTGTTCCACTATTCTGGCCTCACGGAAAATTCGTTTACCTTCAATTACCTCGGCTACTGGAACTACTGGATTTTTGTAATCTCACTGGTACTAATTCTGATTTTTGCCTATTATACCTATGTATGGATAAAGGAAGACCGAAAATTCATTACCATGACAGCGTCTGAAAGTAAGCAAACGTTTATGAAAAACATCAAGGCATTGGAAAAAATAGCCAGGAAACACGGCTCCAGATACGAGTCAATACTTGCCGAGGCGAAGGAAAAGTGGAAAGTTAGATAAGTTCCTTCACGAACTCAGGTAGCAATGAAGCACCATCTAATATTCCTTTATTGAAGTATTTGCCTGGGGACACATTATGGAAGTAGGGCTTTATTTCGGCATCGGAACCCATCGTAAAGCTCCAGAATCCACTGGGGTAAGTAGGAATGAAAGCGGTATAGACCTTAATATTCTTGAATACACTTTTCATGCCTGAGGCTGCAAGGCTTAACCCTTTTGGCTGATAGAACGGGGAACCGGACTGCGTGACTATAAGGCCATCATCTTTCAATGCGCCCTTAGCATCCTTGTAGAAGTCAATGTTGAATAGTCCCTCAGCAGGACCTACCGGATCCGTGGAATCAACAACTATAAGGTCAAACGTGCCCTTGTTTTTCTTCATGAATTTGATGCCATCGTCTATGAGAAGTTCTACCGATGGATTTGAAAATGAAGAATAAAGTTCCGGGAAGAATTTTCTGCTTACCTCAACTACCTGTCCATCAATTTCCACATTCACTATCTTCTTAACTCCAAGCTTGATAAATTCTCCAGCCGCACCCCCGTCTCCACCTCCTATTATCAATACTGTTTCCGGCTTCCTCTTCATCATGTTGTATGGGACCCGGGAAATCATCTCATGATAAACAAATTCATCTTTTTCAGTAAGTTGTACTGTCCCATCAATGGAAAGAAGTTTTCCAAAATCATAGGTGTCAAAGACATCTATTCTCTGGAAATCAGTCTTAAGGGACAAAAGTTGATCCTTAACCCTGAACGATAGCTGCAGATTATCTGAATACCTTTCAGAAAACCAATTTTCAATCAGTTTCATTATTGGGCATTCATTTTATAGATTAAGGTTTTTGGAAAGGGTTCCAGAATTCACATTGATTTCATCCACGACTATCCAAGAATTGGGAATTATTACTGGATTTTCCTTCAATACAATGATTGCTGATGCATATCGCATTCAGGGAGAAAGGATTTCCACTTCAAATTGTAGACAAAAATTTTCATGGCGATCAGGGATTTGCAGAGACAGTATATATCAAGAATTATTCATACATTAAGCACGAACTTCACTTTTCTTGTTCGGGAAAACTGTTATTAAATCAAGACATATATCCCAACTAAATGAGTGAATTTGATGTTATTGTAGTAGGAGCAGGTCCCGCAGGAGCATCAGCAGCAATAAAACTGGCAACCTCAGGATCCAGTGTCCTCCTGGTGGAAAGAGGAGATCCTCCAGGCAGCAAAAATGTTTCCGGGGGTGTCCTGTGGGGAGATTCCATGGGATCAGTAATTCCAGACTGGGAAAAAACAGCTCCAATGGAGAGGTATGTTGAGGCAAAGGGAGTATCATTTCTCACAAAGGATTCAAAGATATCAATTGATTTCAGGTCCAGAAAGTTGCAGGAAAGAAGAAGCGGTTATACCGTTCTCAGGACAAAGCTTGACCAGTGGCTTGCTAAGAAAGCCAAAGATTCAGGAGCAATGGTGGCTGCAGGAATTACCGTTGACAAGCTTGCTTTCAAGGCTGATCAGGTAATAGGAGTTGAACAGGACGGAGATGTGATTACATCCGATGTCGTTATATTGGCGGAAGGGGCAAATCCAAGAGTTGCAATCAATTCTGGGATCAGGGAGAAACTTGTTGACAGGGATGTCGCAATAGGTGTCAAGGAGATCATTAAATTGCCGGAAAAGACCATAACAGAAAGATTCAATTTAACGTCGCCCAAGATGGGCTTTGCATCCGAATATGTGCTTGGTTTCCTTGATGGAGGGGTGAAAGCCGGCGGTTTCATTTACACCAACAAGGAAAGCATTTCGCTCGGACTGGTGATCTCAATGAAGGAAATGAGGGAAAACAACAACACCAGATCCTTTGATCTTATTGAGCAGTTCAAGGAACATCCATATATTGCTCCACTTATTGAAGGAGGCAGGGTTGACGAATACAGCGCCCACATGGTTCAGGAAGGCGGGATTAAATCTGTTCCACAACTTTATGGAAACGGTTACATGATTGTGGGAGATGGTGCGGGCTTTTCTTTCAGCAATGGCATGGTATTACAGGGGATGAATTATGCAATTGCTTCCGGCATTGCGGCTGCAGAAAGTGCAATGAAGGCAAAAATTAAGTCAAATTTCAGCAAGGGTTCCCTGTCAAGCTACGAAGAGAGGCTGAAATCGTCATTTGTTCTTCAGGATTTAATGAATTTCAAAGGGATAGAGGACGTGACATGGAGCGACATGATTCACCGTGGGATTCCAAATATCAGTGAAGAGTTGTTCCTATCATTGTTTTCTGAAAACGGGCAGCCTAAGAAGCACCTTTACAACAATCTGATCCGATCAATTGGGAGCTCAGAAGTTCCAAGAAAAGACATGATTATCAATATGTATAGAATGTTGAGGAGGATGTAAATGAAAATAGAGGACAGGCTATCATTATTGAACTATAAAACCGATAAATCTTACGAACATATAACGATAAACCCAAGCATTTGCGAAACATGCCCTGATCATTTCTGCACATTTGCATGTCCTGCAAAATGTTATTCCCTCATAGAAGAAAAATTGAATTTCAAGTATGAGGATTGCGTAGAATGTGGTACATGTGACGTTGCCTGTTCACACGGAAGTGTAGCATGGACAAACACGAAGGGTGGCCACGGTGTCAAATATAAGTACGGGTGATTAAATGGTTCTTGAAATAGTAGTTATGATAAAGCAGGTTCCTGACAGCCAGGAAGTTGTCATAGACCCAGTTACATTTACCCTTAACAGGAGCGCGGCAAGGAACGTAATCAACCCTGCAGATGAGAACGCCATTGAGGCTGCACTTCGGATAAAGGACAAGGTGGGGGCACATATTACAGTTATAACAATGGGGCCGCCATTTGCAGAATCAGCCCTGATTGATTGCATGTCAAGGGGCGTAGATGATGCTGTTCTTGTTAGTGACAGGGCATTTGCCGGCGCGGATACTTATCCTACTGGTTTGACTCTTGCGGCATGCATCAAGAAGCTTGGGAAATATGACATAATATTTGCAGGTGAAGAGTCAACCGATTCAAGCACAGGGCATGTCGGTCCCGGTGTAGCAGAATTCCTTGGAACCGACCAGGCATCATACACAAGTGAATCCTGGTATGACAATGGATTCGTTTATGCGAAGAGGGAACTAGAGGATGGCACCGAAGTAGTCAAGATGAAACCTCCGACCCTGATAACAGTCCTGACCAACGCAAACGACCCGAGAAGGGCAACCCTAAGAATGAAAATCGATGCAACGAAGAAAGGTATTAAGACAATGACACTTGCTGACCTGGGAATGCCACCGGAATGGGTCGGGCTTAAAGGTTCACCTACGGTGGTCAAATCCATGAAGGCTATTGATGAAAAGAAGAGGGAAGGCAAGAAATTCAAGTTGGAAGAGATTCCAAAACTTGTCGACGAGCTTATCGAAAAGAAGATTATCAGTATATGAGGAGATAAAATGGTAGGTTTAATAAATGCAGTTCCACCAGAAAATCTTGAGGATTTCAAGAACGTATTCGTATTTATAGAATTGAGAAACGGAGAACTTTCCAGGCCCGGATTAGAAATGATTGGGGCGGGATTGAATATTGCGAGGAAGGCCAATGAGAAATTGGTCGGAATCATCATCGGTGACAATCTGGAAAAACTGGCAGATGAAGCCGGTTCATACGGTTGCGACATTGTGCTCGGTGCCGAAGGAAAAGACCTGAAAGAGTTCAGGACCATGCCTTATTCTCACATTATTGGTGAATTCATAAACGAATTCAAACCTAATATTCTCCTGATTCCCGCAACCAGGAATGGAAGGGACCTTGCATCCAGGGTTGCAGTCAAATCAAAAGCAGGAGTCACAGCAGATTGCACCGAACTTGATATTGACCTCAACGGAAGGATTCTCCTTGCAAAGAGGCCAACTTATGGGGAAAGCACGCTTGCCGAAATTCTCTGCAGGAGGCACAGGCCCCAGATGGCTACAGCAAGGCCGGGAATATTCAAGATACCTGAAAAAGAGGAAGGAAGAACGTTTCAGAAGGACATACGTAAAATGCAGATACCAGAGGAAATGATGGGAAAGGAGATTATCGAGTTCATACCGAAAAAGTCTCTTGATCTTACCGCCGCCAAGATTGTCGTGAGCGGTGGCCTTGGATTATCAAAGCCACAGGGTTTTGCGGTTCTTGAATCTCTGGCCAATGAGATAGGCGGTGTGGTAGGCGCTTCAAGGCCAACCGTTGATCTTGGCTGGATTGAAAGGGACCACCAGGTTGGGCAGACAGGGCAATCCGTTCGTCCCGATCTATATATCGCAGCAGGCATTTCAGGAAAGATCCAGCACATCATGGGAATGAAGCTGAGCAAGAACATCATTTCCATAAATACTGATCCGAACGCTGAAATAAACCAGTATTCTGACTACATCATAAATGATGATCTCTATAAGGCTGTGCCGGCATTAACAGAAGAAATTAGAAGAAGAAAGGAAGCCAAAAAGTAACTAGAAGGACTGTTCTATCCTTCTTTCATTTATCTCTTTTGTCAATTTATTTATAAATTCATCCACGGCCAGCGTTACCTGGGAGTCTTTCCTGTTTCTCACAGTGATCGTATTATTGTTTCGTTCATTCTCCCCAACAACACATATGTAAGACGGCCTTTTTGTCCTGATTAGCTTTATCTTCTTTCCTACTGTTTCAGAACTCAAATCAAGGATACACATTATTCCCCTGCTCTTTAGCATCTTCTCAATCTCGGAGGCATAATCTGCATAGGCCTCGCTTACCGGTATTAAATATACCTGCAATGGCGATAGCCATGTTGGCAGCTTTCCAAAATAACTTTCAAGGAGTATCACGATGAGCCGCTCAATCGAACCAAAGATTGCCCTGTGCAGCATTATTGGTGTCTCATGCTTGCTCTCGCTGTTTATGAAATACAGGCCAAAGCTTCTCGGCATGTTGAAGTCAAGCTGCAGAGTGGAAAGCTGCCATGACCTTCCAAAGGCGTCTTTAACGTGCACATCAATCTTAGGGCCGTAAAAGGCAGCTTCACCTTCAAATTCCTTGAAGGCGATGTTTCTGGAGACAAGTGCGCTCCTGAGTTGGTCTGTGGCGGAATCCCACACGGAAAAATCAGGTTCAAGATCCACAGACCCGCACTCCGGGCATTGTATATCTGATGCATTAGCGGATTTCCTGACAGGTTCTATTATATGGGTACACTTTCTGCACTTATACTGCAGGAGATAACTCTCCGGATGGTTCTTGTCCATAAGGCTCAGGTCAAATGATATTGGCCATCCACTGAGCATGATTCCCATGCTTTTCATAATCATGTCCAGCGTAAGTCCAATCTCCTCCTTTATCTGGTCAGGTCTCAAAAATGCGTGGCCATCATCTATCGTGAAGGTTCTTGGTCTGCTCAGCCCTCCCACCTCTCCGGACTTTTCATATCTGTAAACAGTGCCAAATTCACTCATTTTCACTGGCATATCCCTGTAGCTGTGGGGACTGTTCTCAAAAATAGTTATGTGCCCCGGGCAGTTCATAGGCTTGAGTGCATATTCATCACCATCTGCAAGTGTGAATAGAAACATGTCATCCTTGTATTTTGCATAGTGGCCGGATTGCTTCCACATTGTGTCCCTGAAGAGGTGTGGAGTACAAACCTCCATCCAGCCATTCTCTCTATTGAGGTTCCTCATGAAGTCTATCAACTGGTTCCTGATGAAAGCTCCGTTGGATGTGTATAGCGGAAGGCCTGGAGCCCTGTCGGGATTGAAAACAAAGAGATCCATTTCTGCGCCTATCTTCCTGTGGTCCCTCTTTGCAGCCTCCTCCCTGTTCTTTATGTATAGTTTCAGCGATTTTTCATCGGGGAAGGCCGTTCCATATATCCTGACCATGCTCTCAAGTTTCACGTCTCCCCGGTAATTGGTGCTGGCAATAGAGAGAAGTTTGAATGCCTTGATATAGGAAGTCTCCGGCACATGAGGGCCTCTGCAAAAGTCCACATATTCTCCCTGCGAATATACCGTTGAAGATGTCCCGTCCTTCACATTTTCCATTATCCTATCAATCTTGTATTTATTGTTCTTGAATAATTCCAGAAGTTCTCTCTTATTCAACTCCCGCTTTTCTATTTTTAACTTTTTTGAGGAAATTTCCCTCATTCTTTCCTCAACTTTACTGAGATCTTCCATGCCTATCGGCTGCATCCTGAAATCGTAGTAGAAACCATCATCGGTGGCTGGTCCGGCGTTAGGAAGGGCATCCGGGAATATCTCAGTTACTGCTTGTGCCAGCAGATGGGCAGCTGAATGCCTCAAGATTCTCATTCCTTCCTCGCTATCAACATGTATAAGGACAGCATCTCTTCCTGATTCAAGCACGTCTGAAAGATCATGCAGGGTTCCATCAACAATTGCCGCTATGTACTCATTTGACTTCACGTATTCTGAAATTCTATGTCCCGACTCTACTTTCACGATTTTTTTATTATCTTTGTTAATTTCCGGCATTCAATGCCAAAGAATAATTAGAGATATATACCTTGAGATGAAACCTGCAATCCGGTTAGGGTTCAAAGGTGGCTCCTGAGATAGGGTCATTGAAAATAAATGGATGCCCCTTGTCAATCATTGATGAAACGTTTAGAGCAATTCCAAGCATGAAATATTTTCAGGGCAAAAGATTTTTAAGTATAAAATTATGGATGGAATGATATTCTATCACATGGAGTTGATGTTAATTTGGAAGAAGAATCTGAAATCACGAAATCAATTGAGGCACTCTGGGAGAAAAATTATCCAGCTGGAACAAGAAGGAAATTCAAGATCCCTGAAAGAACTGTTTATTCTCTTTTAGAAGAGGCTGCTAAATCCGCACCGGGAAATATTGCAATGGACTTTTATGGAAAGAAAACATCATATGCTGATTTGAAGGCTGCTGCTGACAGGGCCGCAGACTATCTCACCGATATAGGAATAAAACCTTATGATCGTGTTGGCCTTATGCTTCCAAATTCCCCTCAATTCGTCATACTGTTCTTTGCCATAGTAAAAATAGGAGCCATAGTTGTACAGGCAAATCCCCTTTACACCACATTTGAATTGAGGGATGAGTTTACCGATTCAACAACTTCCACCGTTATCATCCTGGATGATTTTTACCCAAAAATTGAGCAGCTGTACCCGGCTACAATAAACAAGATTATTGTAACAAAGATTCAGGACTACCTTCCCGGGTTGCTTGCATCATTGTATTCCCTTTCCAAGGGCAAAAATAAGGTAAAAATTCCAAAGAGAGACTACATATTTTCATTCTCCCCAAAATCATCTTCATCAAGGCACACAGCAGAGGCAAAGATCGATCCGATGAAAATGCCGGCACTCATTCAATACACAGGTGGAACAACCGGTACTCCTAAAGGTGCATTGCTATCGCACCAGAACCTTGTCTCTAACGTTTACCAACTGACGGAATGGCTTCCAAAGGATATGAGGGAGAATAGAACATTCCTTTCGGCAATACCGTTCTTCCATGTCTATGGAATGATGACAGCAATGCTGATGCCCTGTTACGTAAAGGCAAAAATGGTTATTGTCCCCGATCCAAGGGACACAAAAAACGTGTTGAAAACAATTCAGAAGGCAAAATCCCTTATATTTCCAGGCATTCCAACAATGTACCACTCGCTCATACGATTCAAGAAAAGCTCAAAATATAATATACAATCACTTGAACTTCTCCTGTCTGGAGCCGCTCCGCTTCCACTGGAGATTCAGAAGGAGTTTGAAGTCAGATCCGGAGCATCACTTCTGGAAGGTTATGGGCTTACCGAGGCTTCTCCGGTAGTTTGTGCAACACCAGTAGAATTGGAGAAAAGAAAAGCTGGTTCGGTGGGTTTCCCTGTTCCAAACACTGTAGTCAAGATCGTAGATGAAGAGAAAGGAATCAAGGAATTGCCAATAGGTGAAATAGGCGAGATTATTGCAAAGGGTCCGCAGGTAATGCTGGGCTACCTGAATAACGTTGAGGAGACGCAAGATACCATTAGGGATGGATGGCTGTTCACCGGTGATCTTGGAATGATTGATCAAGAGGGTTATATCCACATAGTAGACAGGAAAAAAGACCTGATCATAGCTGGAGGGTATAATATATACCCAAGGGAAGTGGAAGAAGTTCTATATCGGCATCCAAAGATTGAGGATGTTGCAGTCGTGGGAATCAAGGATGTCCACAGGGGAGAAACGGTAAAGGCAGTAATAGTCATCAAAAAGGGAGAGACACTTACGAACGATGAAATAATGCGCTATTGCACTACCCATCTTGCAGTTTACAAGGTACCAAGAGTAATAGAATTCAGGGAATCGCTTCCTCGGAGTGTTGTAGGGAAAGTATTGAAAAAGGAACTGAGATAATTTCTAGATATCCAAATTTATCAGGGAAATAATATCCCTGAATCTTTCGGATTTCATCATCTCTGACATTTTTTCAATATCACGGAATATTGGACGGTCTTCGTGCAGGTGGTCAATGGTTTCCCGGATCGCCGTTCTTAACGACTCATTGAAGGAGCATGGCACCTCTTCAAGAAGATCCAGAGCTTGCGAGGAAAGAACATATTCAATTGAAATTATCTCCTGCAGATTGTCAATAAGTTCAGCGAGTTTTATGGCAGAATTCGCTCCCATACTCACATGATCCTCCTGGTTTGCACATGTAGGTATTGTATCGGTTGAGGATGGGTTGGCGAGAGTTTTATTCCTGTTGCAAAGGGCAGCGGCTGTATACTGTGCAATCATGTAGCCTGAATTAAGGCCACTGTCTTTTACAAGGAATGGGGGAAGGCCACTTAATTTCTCATCAGTAATTCTCGCAATTCTCCTCTCAATCATGTTTCCAAGATCACACAGGGCTATGGCCAGGAAGTCACTTGCAAATGCTACCGGCTCCCCATGGAAATTTCCGGCAGAAACAAACTCTTCATCGTTCACAAGAGGGTTGTCAGTGGCGGAATTCATCTCCACCTCAATAATTGATTTCACATACCTGATTGTGTCAAATACTGCACCATATACCTGTGGTATGCATCTCAGGCTGTAGGCATCCTGAACCTTTGTCTTTTCAGATAGCTCGCATATGGCACTATCTGCAAGAATCTTGCCCATATTCCTGGCAATCTCGATCTGGCCCTGATGTGGTCTCGCACCTACTGCCCAGCTTTCAAACGCTTTTCTCGTGCCTTTCATAGATTCAAAGCTCATGGAAGCCGAACCCAATGACAATTTCAACAGGTCAATAGCCCTCCCCGTCTCCAGTGACAGAATCCCTGTTATCGTAGCAGTTCCATTAATGAATGAAATGCTTTCCTTTGACTTGAATCGGTAAGGCTCGATAGATTTCTTTGCCAGGTATTCCGAGGTTTCAATTCTCATCCGATCCGACAAAACATAGCCTTCGCCCATGAGGCACAGGCCAATGTGTGCAAGGGGGGCAAGGTCTCCGCTGGCTCCCACCGACCCAAATCTTGGTACATAGGGGTAAACGTCATTATTCAGAAATTCCAGAATCTTCTCAATCAACTCCACAGAAATTCCTGAGAATCCCTTGCACAAACTATTGGCGCGAATTGCCATTATTGATCTGACATGTTTCTTATCCAGAGGTTCGCCCACGCCAGCTGAATGGCTTCTTATGAGATTTCTCTGTAGATCCTCAATTTTATCGGGATTGATCCTCACATTCAGGAGGCTCCCGAAACCGGTATTCACGCCATAAATATTTGCCCCTGATGATATGAGGTTCATGAGGGAATCACGGGTTTTCATTATTCTTCTTCCTGTCTCCTCAGTTATACCGACTTCTTCCCCAAATTCCGCTATAAGTCTCAGTTTTTCAATATCAAGGGTTGTGCCATCAATGTAAATCATTACACCTTGAAGATTCGAAAAGTGATTAAACTTTTTGAATTAGCAATCTTCCTGGAACATTATTGTAAAAACCAAAATCAAAGAATTATGTAGGGTGCCTCAGTGACCTCCTCTCCCAGCTTTCGCAGGGAGCTTCCCACTTCAAAGGTTGCTGGCGGAATCTCCATGGGCTTGAATTCCCTTCGGCCGAAGGTACTTTGTCCTTCATGCTAAGCCATCTGACTTTACGGATGCAGGCACGCATGAAGCAATATGCTATCCGACCACTTTCACTTCTGTCTGCCAGCGGACAGATCAATATCCTGCGAGAAATAGTAACCTTTTCGCTCGTTTTCATCCCCTATCTTGCGAAAGGGAAATTCCCGCTCGCAAATGTTAAAAAAATTATATCAGTTTTCTTTTTCCACGTGTTCCAGCCAACTTTTGAAATCAGAAAAAAATGACAGCACAGGATTCCAGCTTTTTAACGCTTTGACGGAACTTTTCCAAATATTTAACCATTCATTAATGAACATTTGGGGTATGAACACAATCGCCTTATAATGGGTTCCATCCAGCATCTGAATTCTGCTCTGCGTTATGATTCTCGATTTATTGCCGAGCAGGTTCATTGACCTTACAAAGGCATTCCCAGTAATTTTCTGGTACAACTTTCCCTCTTTAATGCATGTCACATTCTCATCATTCAATGGCTTGCCATTTACAAAGTAAATTGAATTGAGCGATTCACTTCCATAAGGGTTCTTAATTATCCTTACCCAGTTATTACCAAACGATTCAAGCTCACTTTTTATTTCTTCCTCAGGAATATCATGATCAATCTCTGCAACATATAGATTCTTTGTTTTGTCCGTGGATTTCATTGTCTTGATATAACTCTGGGATTCCCCAAGGTAGTCGATATGGATGGTATCACTCTGGGAACAGATATCAAGGATCAATGAGGAAACAGCCCGGTCATTGCCTTCATTGAAAAGGAAATCTGCTTCGTAGACTCCATGGCAAAGGGCAATCCCATTGAGCACCATTGAAGGAATGCTCATAATCTCCTGAAAATTTTTCAACTCTGTCCCCTCCATATTTCTTCGTACAAGCCAAAAGTTTCCTCGCTTTTCTCCACGGTATTTCCTCAGGAAGAATTCAACCACTGGACTAAACTCCTTCTTGTCTGGTATAAATATATCCCTATCTGAATAATCAGAGCCAATAAAGATTCCAACCTCAATAGGGCTGTCAAATTCCGCTGACATTTTTGCAATTTCAACCCCAGAGTCGAAGGAAAATTTTAATCTTCTATTCAAATAATCAAGATCTGAAAGGGGAAGAAACATCGTCGTCTTTCACAAAAGTGCAACGGCCTAATAAAATTTTAGTATAAGACCTATGGCGATTATCCATGGATTGACACACTGTAGCACGGTGAATTTTCTCCTGCTGATTTGTCATGAATCTCAGTGGGAATAGGTAATATCCGGTGTTTAGGACATAA
>JAJZXT010000169.1 GCA_021806355.1 Thermoplasmata archaeon | reverse complement strand
AATGATAAACCCTTAATTAAACAATTTCATAAGATCAAATACTCTCAACGATATCGACTTGCGCTCTTGCCTTTTGTGAATAATTACCCTGAATTTTTTCCAAATATTTGAAAATCAAGATGGAAATCATTCTGCAAGCATAAAGGTATTAAATGAAATCCTATTTCCCTCAAAAAATGGCCGGGGTGGGGTAGTGGATATCCTTGGGGACTGTGGATCCCCGGACCCGGGTTCAATTCCCGGACCCGGCCCTAATTACTTATTTACATTTACTTTATTAGAGTAAACAGCTGGCTTTGGAAAAGTTGGCCATTTATAAGAGTTCCATGACGATTCGGATAACTTGTCACTGAAATTATAATAGAGAGATTTGTTACATTTTTGGAAATCTATAGTTGGGATTCATAATATTTGAATATGAGCTGGAACTTTGTTGGGTTGTGCGAGTAAATCTCAAAGATGAAAAAACCAGGGAAGAACTCCTCAGCATAGCAAGAAGGTCACTTGAATCTATTCATTCAACTCATTCCGAAATGATTGATCCACCTCTGAAAGAAAAGTTCAGGGAAAGGTCAGGAGCGTTCACAACGATCAAAACAGAAGGACAGTTGCGAGGATGTATTGGATTCATCGAACCAATATATCCTCTTTGGGAAGCCATTTGGAAATCGGCCCAGTATGCTGCGACAGATGACCCTCGATTTAATCCCATGACCAGAGAGGAGATAGCGAAAGCAGAGATTGAGCTAACCATACTGGGGAAACTTATCCCGTTACCACTTAATGACAGATTGCAACTTTCAAGTGTAACAATAGGAAAGCATGGGCTTGTTGTCAGAAGAGGTTACCAGTCTGGGCTTTTATTGCCACAGGTTGCAGTTGAGATGTCCTTAACGAAGGAAGAATTTCTTAAGGAGACAGCAATAAAAGCTGGTGTCAATCCACGCTATCTCAGCGATGGCCAGACAGAGATTTATTACTTCGAAGGAGAAGTCATAAGTTAGGCATCGACTTATCCATGAATATCATCTCGTCGAAGTTTCCGGTATGTATGAAACAGTTATGCTTCCAATCTTTTGGTACGACTATAGAAATCCAGATATCACGCGGGGAGAGGGATTCGAACCCTCGCTCTCGAAGAGAAACAGCTTAGCAGGCTGCCGCCGTACCACTGGGCCATCCCCGCTAGCTTCCAAATCTTTCCTGCAGATCATTTGCGATCTGTTCAAGAACCTCTTCGAAGTCCTCATTTTCTAGACTGATCACTTCGCCTGTAGGAAGAGTTACCTTCGCATAATATACATCCCCTTCCTTGGAAATTTCAACTTCTGCCATTCGTTCTTGCATGAGATCATCCCGTAAAGCCCACTCTATATATTACTTTTTTAGTCAGAGAATCTTTGGAAGTTTATTCTTTATTCACAAAGTTTTAATTATATGTCTGGCAATTCACTTCCGTGACCTCCTCCGGGACCAGCATAATATTGAAACTTGACACTTACCTTACATTTCTACCTTTTGGTTCCACCGAATATTCCTTGCTTTTTCTCATTGGCGTTATGTATTTGATTCGTGTTATTTTAGCCCTGCACGGGGAGAAATTTTCAGAGACGCGTATTTTCCTGATGCCAGCTATATATTCACTGTTCCTCGTAATAACTTATTACACAACTTCGCTGTTTCAGATTTATTTCAGTCTTGCACTGGCTATAATTGGGATTCTATTGGGTGCACTTCTTTCAAAAAAGGCCAAATTATTTGAGAAAAAAGGAAGAACATATTACAAGAGGTCCTTGTCGGTCTCGACGCTGTGGACCGTCATCTTTGGAATCAATTTACTTTCCCCGCTCTACTATCCTCAGTATTATTATCCGGTTATTCTCTCTGTCCTATTGGTAATAGTAACAGGAATGATAATTGGACAGGCTGTGAGAATATTTGGAAAATTTAAGAGATACGAAAGATCGGGCAAAATTCAGGATCTATCTTAATAAAGCACCGGAGTTTCTTGCATTCTCTGTAGATATATATCGACTCAAATCATCAACAGTCCTGAGGTTTGCGTTGCATTTTCCAATATCGCATACAAGAATTTCTCCATTCTCTACTCCATCCGTCCTTTTGATAAAGTGATACGGAAGGAATACTCCATCAAGAATTCTTTTTATTTCAGAAATGGAATTATCAGACCATCTTCCCCGAATTTCCACTGTAGAGGATCTGTCTTCAAGCATTGTCATTGCACATAGCATCTGCGTGAAAAACATGGGAGATGATTCAAGCTGGGCTGAAAATTGGTCGAAAATAGATTCGGCAATCTCAAGCATTTTGATGTCATCCTTGATATATCCAAGTCTGATTAGCAGCATTGCCATTACTGAATTTCCTGAGGGAACAGCCATGTCAGAGCCTTCCTTTCTTCTCAAGACCACTTCCTCGGTCCGATCATCAGTATAGAAGAACCCCCTCCCATCAGAAAAGTGTTTAATTGCATAGTTGGCGATTTTATCGGCATAATCTAAATATCTCACGTTCAGAGTTGCCTCATACAAGAGGAGAAGGGAGTAACCGAAGAATGCATAATCATCCAGAAACCCAGAAGTTGTGTATCCTTCGAGATAGGAGTGTCTCAGTGATCCTTCAGAGGACAAGGAATTCTCAACAATAAATTCGGCTATTCTCCTTGCGGTGGCCAGCGCCTGTTCGTTTCCAGTTCCTTTATGGTATTCCAGCAGTCCCCAAATAACCAGTGCATTTATATCTGTCAGGATTTTCTGGTCCCTTCCGGGGCTTATTCTTGAACTCCTGAATCCGTGAAGTTTTTTTCTCATTCTATCAATATTTTCCGGGAGCACACCGTCTTTTTGTGGCGAATACGAGTCAGGATTTATGTGAAGTATATTTCTCCCGTTCCTTCTCCCTGTTATTTCATCCACGAAGTTTCCCTGTTTTTCACACTCATAGAACGCACAAAAATCCTCCGCATCCTTTCCGAGAACGGATTCTATCTCGTTGTAGGTAAACGTGTAAAACTTGCCTTCCTGTCCTTCACTGTCCGCATCCAGGGCTGTATAATATAATCCTTCTGGGCTGAGCAGATCCCTGTTCATGAAACTTATTATTTCTTCGCATACAGACTTGTAGAATACTGATTTGGTGATCCTGTAAGCCTCCGCATAGGAAATTAGGAGCATAGCCTGGTCGTAAAGCATTTTTTCAAAATGCGGTATGACCCATGAAGGATCCGTGGAGTATCTGTGAAAACCAAGTCCAACCTGATCGAATATTCCACCAAGTCTCATATTGGTAAGCGTTTTCTCCACCATCTGAAGAGCAGACTTATCCTTTGTGAGCAGGTAGTACCTGAGAAGGAATGCATAATTGTGTGCAGTAGGGAACTTAGGCCTGATCCCAATGCCGCCATTTGTACCATCATAATTGGATTTTAGTTGATTGAATGCAGTTGAAATAACTTTATCATAATCGATTTTGACACCCTTGCTAGACTGAATCTCCTTAAGGTGATCTATAATTTTTTCAGCCTGATCAATCATCTGTTTTCTATCGGAATTCCAAAGCTCCCCCACAGACTCAGCGAGCTCAATAAGTCCCATAACACCTTTTCTGCTTCTCTTTGGCAGATAAGTAGTGGCAAAAACCGGTCTTTTATCGGGAAGAAGTATAAGATTTAATGGCCACCCACCCCCGCCGGTCAGGGTCTGGCTCACCTCCATGTAGAATTTATCGATGTCCGGTCTCTCTTCACGGTCCACTTTAATGCACACAAAAATCTTGTTAAGGATTTCAGCAACCTCATGATCCTCGAAACTTTCCTTCTCCATGACATGGCACCAATGACAAGTGGAATAACCTATGCTGAGGAATATCGGTTTGTTTTCCTCTTTTGATCTTTTGAACGCTTCCTCGCCCCAGGGATACCAGGCCACTGGGTTTCGTGCATGTTGAACTAGATATGGACTCTTTTCGCCTGAAAGTCTATTCTCTACCATCTTTGATTACACCGGATCACAAATTTGTACAGATTATGAATATATTGAGCACATATTTCAACAATTTGTCAAAAGGAATGATTAGTCATACTGTTGCTCCTACCTTTTTATCTGGTTTGCGATAACTGACAGAATCATGATTTATCTCTACCTCATTTCAATTGCCATATTTGCTTTAACACTTTACTTCGTGGAGAGGAATCCAAGAGGGATGGGAATAGGATATCCCGCTATAATAGGTGCAGTTTTGTGCATCGCTCTGGGTATCACACCATTCTCAGATCTTATAACAATATGGGACATAGTATGGAATTCAACATTCACCTTTGTTGCAATTGTAATTTTTTCGCTTACACTTGATGAGGCCGGATTCTTTGAATATCTGGCAATTAGATTTACTATTTTTTCAGGTGGAAATACGAAGTTGCTGTTTGTTCTAATAATCGTCTTTGGTGCAATAGTATCCGCACTATTTGCAAATGACGGTGCGATACTCGTGCTCACTCCGGTGGTCTATTCAATCCTGAAACGCACAAAGGCAGAGAGTAGGGTAATAATGCCATTCATCATGGCAGTTGGTTTCATTGCAGATACGGCCAGTTCTCCATTTATCATAAGTAATCTTGTGAACATAATCACCACCAGTTTCTTTTCAATCTCGTTCATAGAGTATGCTCTAATAATGATGTTCCCCGCATTTGTTTCAGCACTGGCAAGTCTTACGTTCCTGTTTCTTTACTATAGAAAGA
>JAJZXT010000043.1 GCA_021806355.1 Thermoplasmata archaeon | reverse complement strand
ATGCCATTACATTTATTGATAGAATACTTACAACCATGAATGAAACGATTATTTCAATGGCAGACAGGTTGCTAAGGCCCAGTGTTGAAAAAATGAAAGGAACAATTGCAAAATCCGGGAAAATACTGACTGCCAGTGCAGATCTTACTGTTGTGTCATCACCTGCACTCTCCTCGCCTGAAATGCTCTCCCTGTATCCGTTCACAATGAAATATGCAGCAACAATGATCAGCAGAATCCTTCCAATAAGGGTAAACCCATCTTTCAGGTAGGAAATGAACAGGAGTCCAATGATAGATGCGGCAAGTCCAATGACAACAGATATGCCTGAATGGAGGAATCCAAGGAGGCTTGCAGTGCCCTGTGTCCTGGCCCTTGTATACTTGAACCTGCCTGATATGGCAGAGAGTGGTAACCAGTGATCCGGGGCAATCATGTGCAATGTTCCTATGGTTATTACCACGATCATGAGAGCTGCAAAGGAATGCATCTGGGATGTCATGAATCCATTCATATTATAATTCATGTCTCCTGAAAGGAATCTGTACAGATCAGTTATGGAGATTCATACATGCTCTACAGCGTTGAAACGATATCATGAGGTGAAACTAACGCGTTAACAACTTTTTGGATAACAACATTACCCAGTGATGATATTTTGTAGGGATACAACCAATAGTGAATAAATTTAACACTGGAGAATGCTAATTGGATATGGGATTATTTGGAAACCGCAATTTGATAATACTTAGATTTTGGCTTTAATATGAATTTACATAAAAATAAGGTCAATTCCATATATATTTATATACATAATATATACTATCTTATGGTATATGGATAGAAGCATATTAAATAGTCTCAGGGAGAGGCTGTTGGATCGAGGTTCATTACGCAATTTACCGGAAAGGACTCTTATGGAGTCAATCATCCTGAACACCTGGGGAACCAATTCATTAGAGGGGAATACGCTAACACTGAATGAAGTTACAAGAGTAATTGAAACCGGGATTACCGTCCCAAACAGACCAGTAAAAGATCTAATGGAAACTGTTCAGCTTAGTGCAGCATTAGAGGAGGTAATAAGGGGAAAACTAAGTGAGGTCAATATGGAAGATGCATTGAATTTGCATGAGATGATATTTCACAGGATACTTCCAGATGCAGGGAGATGGAGAACGGTTAATGTAAAAATATCTGGCTCGAAGCATTCCCCGCCAAGAGTCGAAAAACTTCTCACCCTTCTCAAGGTATGGGAGAAGCAGTATGTGGAAATGGAAATGGCCCGCAGAGATGTCTTTTACCAGGCTGCTCAGATGCACTTTGGACTTGAATCAATCCACCCATTCTCAGATGGAAATGGGAGGGTCGGCAGATTATTGCTTAACATGCATTTCCTAAATCACAACTGGCCACTGGTACACATTCTTCCGCATGATAGGAATGTATACATGGATGCCCTTGAATCTGCACATACCGGTGGAGTGGAAAAACTGACAGAGTTCCTTAAGACAAATATGGCAGGATCACTTCTTTTTGCCCTTGATCTGGCTGGATCTGAGGAAGATAGGTTATTGACATTAAACGAAGCCTTAGGCGCTTTTCACAAGGATTATTCAGCAAAATACCTGGCACTCAGAATTAAGCAGGGTGAACTTCCAGGGATCATGATAAACAGCAGGTGGATGACAAGCCTTACAGCATTGCGTCTTTATGGTGAAATAAAGGGTAGAGTTTGATATTAACACTGCTCCCTCATAAAACGATTTACAATTTCAGTCTTAAATTTTCAAATAATAAACGAGCACCTATATCTTCATAATAACAGGGGAGAGCCAAGAGCAATCATGGCCAACTACTCGCATTGTGAAGACCTGAACATCTCTGGAGGGCAATTATTCAAGAATTTTTGTTCGCAGTCAACGCTTAGAAGTTTTCAAATCTTCTTTCTAGCCTTATGTACTTCGTGAGAGTACTCCAGTTGCCCACCCCCTTGAAATGAGTAATTTTCCGAATAGTCTGGGAAAGGTTTATTTTTCTTAGTTCTAATTCGAATTGGCCCGGATTTGGAAGCTATATTTACTTTGGTGAATACTATCTGATTAAAATTTTCTAAGGTAACCAACACATCACAACTCTAGAATCCCATTCGATATCATTCTGTCAATACAGAGTAACACTAGGTTATATTCCCATCTCTCTTTCTTTGCATATTCCATGGGATCAATACTGTCGTGGTCTTTCAGATATTCGTTAATTTCCGCTGTACATTTTTCGATGTCCTTCTCTGGATAATCAGGTACAGTCATTGGCTGGATCTCTATTCCGCCCTTCATCAGAGTGTTTAATATCCTTTCAAGTCTCGTAACCCTTTCCTGCAGATCCTTGATGCTTGTCTCTCGTTGGTTATTCTGTTTAGGCTCAATATCTAGATAACGTAACCACCTTATAAGAGCACCATTTAAGTTTTCTTCAGTAACAAGTTCTCCCAAGGGAATTTTCTCCTTATTGTCTCTATGTGGTTGAGCATAACATGAATACGTTTAAATCGACCCCCTATTTATTCGAATTAACAACCTCTACCATCCTTTTGAAGGTTGTCGGTTTATCACATAGTAGAGTAACAGTTTCGTTACTTCGCTCCTTTCTAGATCTGTAAAGAAGAAGCACATCTTCAGCGTCCTTTCCTTTATCATCTAATAGGTCAATATGGATTTGACTTACGGTAATATGTCCGAATTCCTCCTCAAGAGTTTTTAACAGGTCTTCATTCAGTAAAGAAGCCAAGGAAAGTCCATGTATTAAGCCTCCAATTTCCTCTACTCTTTTTTTCGCCATCATGTGAGATAAAACTTACACGTATAAATATTATTGTTGTTATTGCTGGAAGATGCATTCAATTTATTTCTGATGCAATCAATCCGATAGTAAGATTTTTTTCATTTTAAAATCATTGATTAGTTTGGTCAGGTTTCATCTATATGCAAGATCGCTCTGAGGGTTGCTTTCCTCTGCCCTTAATTTATTTCATATCTCATCAGGATAGGTTTGATTTTACTTTGCATATTCCATTTGATCAATGGTGTCGTGGTCTTTTATGTCTACGTAATTCCCTTTGATATATTTTTCTATATTTTTTTCTGGATGATGAGGCATAGTCCTTTGCTTAAATCCTGTTCCAGTCAACAACTTAATATTTGATAACTGTTGCTCCCCATTTGTATCTATGGTTACTACGGTACAGAACTATGATGACCCAAAGCAGAAGCTGAACAGTCTTAAGATCCATTCAGGAGAATTATATATAGATCTTATATCGGGACTAATTGGTTCTTATGTTCCATAGACAGCGGATAGAGAATCCTTGGTGGAAACCATTGAAGTTCTTTCTGATGCTGATTTACTGGAAGGAATTGCAAGTAGGCTTAAGGATATAAAAGCTGGAAGAATTAAAACTAATGATCGGATTTTTATGAATGAATTCTAATAATATTTTTTTGCATCATTCTTTTTTTAGGATCGCTGTGAGTGTTGCTGTTTCGTGTTCCTCATCAAACGCGATAACCCGAATGTAACAATTCTTATTTACCATAATCTGTGAAGATTCCCACTTAAAGTTTTAGCTCTATTTGAAATTTCCATAGAATTCGTTGCAGCCGTTCCTTCTTGTTCTTATGCTAACAATTGAGTATGCAGTGATTTACAGAACCGTGGCAATGCCAAGCTTCCTGGCTGTTGCATTGAGTTCCCTGTCGGCAGAACAGAATACTGTGCTTCTAGCCTCAGCGGAGGTTTCCAGCTGGATTGCGTCTATTATATAGACGTGTTGTTCAAGAACTATTTTAATTGCTTCCTTAATGATTCTACTGCTGACAGGGTGGATTTCAATCGAGGAAGACCTTTCAAGATCTTTCAGTTCATCCAGCATTGTTTGCATCCTGGATTTAGCATCAATACCGATTTTCCTGGAATAGTTGTCAAAAACAACCGCCGCCTCTCCAAGGTTGATCTCGGAAATGCAGATAACAGCTTGCCCACGATGAGCTTGATGAAAGTAGTTGTCTGCAATGTCACTGTTTTCTTCCTTTACGTACCTCTTTATAAGGATGCTGGTATCAAGATAGGCGCGAGCTTCTTTCATTTCGCATTTCTCTTAGGATATTCTCTGAGTATATTTTTCCTGTCAGGTCTGGTCTCATTCTTTCTACGTCCTCACTGCTTATGTATCCGCAATCTAAGTTTAATTCCTTACATATCTCGTTCAGGAACTCCGAAACTGATAAGGATCTGAGCGAATTTTCAATGTAGTCACTGAGCGTTCTTCTTTCTTTTAACAAAGCAAGTTTTGCATTGTCCACTACCTGCCTTTCCACGGAAACGGTTATCTTTGTTTTAACCATATATATGTATATACGGTTACCTGTATTTAATCTTTCCAACCTATGGCTTCATCATTGAAAAACTAATGTTCAATTTTCAACTCTTGGAAACCCAGTTTTCCAGTTGAGGTTTCATTACTGGAGGATTACCATTTTCTAGGTATATTACAAGACTATACCTTGACTCCTTAGAACAAAATATCAAATCCTAACAGATACAATGTTTCAAAGATCATTGTCTCTCAAATATCCGGCCACAGGATTATTGAAAGCATTTGCAATTTAGGTGTCTACTGAAGCGGACTAAAAATCAAGAAGTGGTTAATAGAACTGAAACTTGGGAACTTTGATCTTGAATGTGGCTCAGGTACGAATACACAATAGTGTTGTATAACTGCATAGCTTCCCAAAT
>JAJZXT010000117.1 GCA_021806355.1 Thermoplasmata archaeon | reverse complement strand
CTTCCCCATGGGAATCTGGAAGAGTGCCATTGAAACCTCATATGAAGCAACAGCGATCCCAATGACATAGCCGGAAGTGGTAAATTTTTCCGCAAATAAGGCAATGACTGGTATAACAAGAAAGATGCCAAGCATCCTTGAAAATTCAATTATGGAGATTATGTTCAGTGTTCTTTTCTGCTCATGGGAAAGTGACTTAAACATGCTTACCAAATTTACGGTTCATAGAGTTCGCTGATCCTTTCGGATATCAGGTCACATACTTCAAGAAGGTATTTTTCATCGGCATCCGTGAACGCCCCTTTGGTATCTGAATCAATATCAAGCTCCCCAATGGGTTTCCTCTTGAATCTTATTGGAACGACAAGCTCAGATTCCGTCTCAGGGAAGCATGCCAGATACTTGGTATTCGATTTCACGTCAGGTTCATTCACGACATCATCCTGAGTTATTGCCATGCTGCATAGCCCATCGCCAAGGTTAATCTCAACATGCTCAGTTTCCTTACCGCAGAAAGCCTGGAGCTTTAATTTCCCGCCCTTCAGGACATAAATACCTGTCCAGTTATATCTTGCATTGACAGAGGAAAGATTGTCACAGAGATATTGCATGAGTTCATTGACATCATCCGCCCTGCGTTCCCTCAATTCAGAAATGAACATTCTTGCCTTATCTACTTCCATTATGGAATATTAATATCCTCTATAAAATTTGATTGTAGATCGTTGAGAATCAAACAACTACTATCATCTTATCATGCATAGCAAATCATCAAGCAGTGGATGAATGATGTCCGTCTATCTGAAAGCGATAGGAAATATTCCCAATTCTCATTATATCTGATCATTTCCTAAATGGTTTATATGCTTGTTTTCAATGGTACATGATGATATTTAAGGAATTTGGAAAAACAGGTTTCAAGGTCTCTGCCATAGGTATGGGTACATATTATGATCCGGCATGGATCGCTGGCTCATTTCTTGGCATCCACAGGAATAAAAAACAGCATATAGATGCAATCAAGGCTGGCCTTGAGAGCGGAATAAATTTCATTGACACCGCGGAAATCTATAACACAGAGCCAATCGTATCAGAAGCGATAAAGGGAATGAACAGGGAAGAACTGTTCATCGCAACAAAGGTCTTCACAAATCACCTGAGAAAGGAGAAAGTGATAAAATCATGCAACAGGAGCCTCAAGAGGCTTGGGATGAAGTATATTGACCTCTACCAGATACATTTTCCATCATCAATGGTTCCCATATGGGAGACGATGTCAGCGATGGAATCACTTGTTGATGAAGGAAAGATAAGGCATATCGGGATCAGTAACTTTGATCTTGTGAAGACACAGAACGCAATTGAGGCAATGAAGAAATATGAGATCGTCTCCACACAGATGCCGTACAACCTTTACAACCGTTCAATAGAAAAAGACCTCAAGCCATTTTGCGACAGGAATGGCATAGCAATAATGGCATACTACCCTCTTGCCCACGGAAGGATCGCCGGAAACAGGTCGAACCTGCCAGAACCGATAAAAAAAGTTGCGGAAAAGCATAAATCTCCATTGACTCACGTGGCTATCCAGTGGCTTCTTTCAAGGGGGGAGAATGTATTTCCCATTCCAAGGGCATCCAATCCTTTGCATGTCAGGGAAAATGCGAAATTCTCCGACTTAATCCTCGATGAGGAAGACCTGAACCTCCTGAAAGGCACTTGATATAATATTCGATCAATTTCCTGATTCAGGTATGACAGGATGCACGCAGTTTCACGATAGACGAAATTATTGCTTTGAGGAAAAATATTTAAGCGCCCTGCCTTATTAGATATCATGATCGAATCGGAAGTGAAAAGTAGTAACAGCTACTGCTTTGCTGATACATTAACAAAGATTTATTACCAGATCAAGTTGAAAAGCAGTGGGGGAAAATCAGCACCTTCACGATCCGCAATATCTATTCTCATAGACAGAAGCGGCTCGATGCATGGAGAGAAGCTGGATGATGCCAAGGAAGCCGCAAAGTTAGTCCTGGATATCCTTGGGGAGAGCAATTTCATCGCACTCTACGCATTTTCCACAAGAACAGATAACTTAGTTCCTTTTTCAAGGGCGGAAAACAAGGGTAAGATTGCAAACAGCATAGACCACATAAAAGCCTCCGGAGGAACATTCATGTATTCTGCACTTTCGGAAGCATACAACGATGCCAAGGATTTCTCGTCTGACGGCGGTTCTGTTACATTGATCGTTCTTACCGACGGGCAGCCATCTGATGTTGGGGATGTATCAAAGTTTGAACAGTTGGCGGGTAAAGCATCTGAAATCGGGATGAAGATTGTCTGCGTTGGTATTGGTGATTACGATGAAACCATCCTTAAAGCCATGGCTGATGTGAGCAACGGTGACTTTATAAATGCTACCGACAGGAATTCAATTTCTGGTGCTTTCAGGAAATATGCCACAGAGGCTGCAACTTCAGGCGGATCATCGGCTGTATTGAAACTCGTACCAAGGGAATCCGGTGCCATAGAGGTATATGACCAGGCATTCAATATTGATGATGGCATCGCTACAATAAATATTGGTACTGTCGGTTCTGAACCTATTAATGTAACCGGTTCGGTAAGCATCAAGGGAGGAGCAGAAGGCAATATAACGGGATTGCAGGCAATCCTCACATACAGGGATAATGATGGATCGCAGAAAGAAAACAAGATCAACCTGAATCTCACAAGGACAAAGAACTCAGAATTGGTCGTTTCAAACGTGAACAAGGAACTGATCAATGAGGCAAGGCTGAAGATGCAGATGGGGCAGGTGGAATACCTGATAGCAAAGGGGGATTTCGATTCCGCTACGAGAATAAGCAGGCAGGCAATGGATTCCGCGAACGCAACAAAGAAAAGGGAATTCATAGAGGCAACAAAGCGGTTGGATCGAGTTCTTGACCAGTCAGCCAGCGGCCAGATAGACAAGAAAGAGGCGTATAACCAAACAACAAAAATAAAGAGGCAATGAAATGTCGTGGTTTTGCACAAAGTGCGGTTCGGAAAATGATGAAGGTGAGATGACGTGTGTAGTGTGTGGTTCAGGGAAAATTGGAGTCGTTGAAACGCCTGAAAGCGTGAAGGTGATTGACCAGCAACCCAGCAATCCTCCAGAGGCAAAGATTGAGGAGGTGGTTCCTGAAGCTCCAAAGGTGCAATCTTCACCACCCACGCATGGGGTTCTCGAAACGGGAACAGAGGAATCAAGTTATTTGGAAATCCAGTTCGTCCAGAGTCCACTTGACGAAATAATAGGAAAGAAGGTGAAACTTAACCTCTCAATATTTCCATCGGTCTCGGTAGGCCGTTCCCCGGAAAATGTCCTTCAAATACCCGATCCAAGCGTTTCAAGGATGCATGGAAAATTCTTGCTTGAGGGAAAGGATTTTTACTTTGAGGATGTGGGAAGCGCAAACGGATCTTACATATTTGATGGATCGAAGTTCAACGAGGCAAAGGAAAAGACAAAGGTCGAGGAGAAGACATTGATCAAGCTTGGAGAAGGCACTATAGTAAAGATTACATCACTAAAGTCCCTATAGGAAGGAAGAATAGATGGAGGAACTTTATCTGGCGCTGCCTGACTTCATGAATGAAACAATAGACAGGTACATTGAATCAATCGGGAAACCGGTCCCAGTAAGAAAAATCGAATTGAAGCAGGGTACTATCTCCTTCATTGGTGATACTCACGGTGCCCTGGATGTTACGGCTTTCGCCATGGCTAAGGAGAATGCTTCAGATCTAACCTGCTTTGTGGGCGACCTTGTTGACAGGGGAAAGCGGCAGTTATTCAACCTCCTTTACATTCTGGAAATCGCACTCATTTCCAATAAGGTTATTATAGTAAGGGGAAACCACGAGAGCACACTTACAAATGATGTGTATGGGTTCATTGATGAATTGAGAAACTTCGGAATACTTGAGGAGGTTTATCCACACATTCTCAGGTTGTATGGTAAACTGCCATACGCACTTCATGTGAGCACAGGAATCATTGCGGTGCATGGAGGGATTCCTCGCTCTGGTATCGACTTGACGGAGTGGGACGCATTGCCAATGGATGATCTTGAGCCATCGAATCCTATGGCATTCGAGATAATGTGGAATGATCCAAGAGAATTCGTGGATGGCTTCCTCCCAGGCACAAGGGGAGAAGGAACATTCTTCTTTGGCCCTGACGTTTATGATCGATTCGCGGAGAGGAATAAGATCAAGCTTTTTGTGAGGGCGCATGAGGTCAAGAAGGCAGGTTATGAAAATTATTTCAACAACCGTCTTGTATCCATATTCTCGTCAAGGTACCACAAGGGAAAGGCTGCCATTTTAAGAGTAAATGTTGAATTTCCCGAGAAGAATCAAATCGAGATGATACCAGAACTGCTACCCGGGGAGGATTGGTTGCCGTGGCCTCATCCATAGGAGGTATTTTCGGAGGATTGTCAGCAGCCCTAATAATCGCATCAATCAGTATCCTGTCATTGCCATTTTTCTTTGGCATTTCCATCTCATCATTGTTAATTTTCCTTTCCGTCGTTATTTTTCAAGCCGGCATATTATTTGCAGTCCTGAGGCGATGTGTCTTCTCTCCACATTATGGATACCGTATCTCCATAAATGTGATCACGTGGTTTGCCATACTGTTCTTCGGGCTGAAAATCATCATTGACTATTCTCCAAACCTGGCGATGCCATCGGAAATAAACTATATCATACAGGATTCATTTGTTGTCCTGCCCTT
>JAJZXT010000091.1 GCA_021806355.1 Thermoplasmata archaeon | reverse complement strand
CCGTTAAGAAGTGAATCTATGCAACCTATCCCCATAGGAATATGCTCTTCGGCTTGGGTCAGGTCAATCCTTTTCATCAATATCGATAAGAATTACTACGAATTAAATATGTTTAATTTTGGAAATGAATTCATCTGATTCGGAACTCTTTCAGGATCTGTTCTGCCACCACAAGAAGATCCTCGGAAAAAATTGTTGTGCCGAATGGATTCAAGTAGTTGTCATCAGGGTTGATCAATATTGAACGCTGTGTCACCCTGAACATTGATTCATCATTGGGTGTATCCCCGATAGATACTGTATTCTCCCTTCCAACGGAATACTGCTCTATTAGATCATTCACATTGATCCCCTTGGCAGTAGGATTCACCATAATTTCCCCATCCCTGATCAGGTTCCCCCTTTTGTCAAATGAAAGCTTATTCGCAAGAATTTTATCAAACCTGAAAGACAGGTTGATCATTTCCGCCAGCATATACAACCCTCCAGAAACCACCGCCACGACAAATCCATAGTCTCTAAGCAAATTGAGTGCTTCGATTGTTCCCTCCCTGATCTCTATCCTGCTTAATATGGCATTTATATCAGATGCGCAAAGGTCAGGTTTTGCATCAAGCCATTCTGTGATATCCCTGATCATGAATTCCCTGTAGGAAATCTTTCCTGAAAGATATAGATCATAATTTATCCGGTTATCAGTACCCAGAGTCTCATGAATAATCCTCCAGCTGCTTCGTGTCGTTGTGAGAACACCATCCATGTCGAAGATTGCCAGATATCTGTTTAATGCCATCATTCCTGACTCAATAGGATTTCCCGAAATTGACTACGAACTCTGCTTTTTCCCTGCAGCAAACGCATTTCAAACCTGCCTTAACTGGAATATCAAAAGGCATATTAGTGCTCTTTCCCCCTGAGGCATCCTTGATCTTTTTTTCGCAAGATTCTTTGCCACACCAATTAGCCTGAGCCATATTTCCATCCGCAATCAGGCTTTTCATTTCTTCCAAATTATCGGTAAACTTTATGTGTGAATAAAGAAAATCTGATGATTTCTTGAGGAGATTTTCTCCTATGGATTTAAGGATGACCTCAACCTGGCTGATTACGGATTCGAATGCCATAGTTCCTTTTTCCATGGTATCCCTCCTTACATAGGTGATCTGGGATTGCTTAACCTCCCTCATTCCAACCTCAAATCTTATGGGTATCCCCTTTAATTCCCAGTAGTTATATTTCCAACCTGGGGTATATTCACTTCGTTCGTCAAGATGGGTTCTATGACTCCCTGAAGTGATTTTATGAATTTTCCTGCAGTAGTCAAGAACCTCTTCCCTGTTTTTTTCATTATAAATAGGCACGATGATGACCTGATATCTGGAGAGCCCTGGAGGAATAACAAGCCCCTTATCATCCCCATGAACCGCAAGAAGCACACCAAGCATCCGGGTTGAGATTGCATATGTATTCTGGAATGCATATGTCTTTTCTCCAGTTTTGTTCAGGTATGCTATATCAAATGCCCTGGCAAAGTTTGTCCCATCGTGGTGAAAATCCGGTCCCTGAACATTACGGCCGTCTGGAAGCAGAAATTCAAAGCTGTATGTCGCCACTCCTCCCGCAAACTTTTCAGATTCGGTTTTTTTTCCCTTAATGCCTTGAAGACAGAGAAGCTCCCTTAGCGTTTTCTCATAAATCTCAAGGATTCTGTCACGCTCGTCATTTGCCGATTCCTCATCTGCAAATACCGAGTGCCCTTCATTCCAGAGAAATTCACGATTCCTCAATAATGGTGTAGGATGCTTGAACTCCCACCTGACCACGTTATTCCACTGGTTGTATCTCAAGGGAAGATCACGCCATGATCTGATCCATCTGGAAAAAGCAGGATACATGATAGTTTCTGAAGTTGGCCTGATGGCGAGTTCTTCCTCCAGCTTGGATTGACCTGCTTTTGTTACCCAGGCCACCTCCGGAGAAAAACCCTCGATGTGTTCCTTTTCCTTCTCAAGAAATTTCTTTGGAATAAGTAGTGGAAAAGCGGTGTTTGATATGCCATCAGCCTTGAAAAGTTCGTCAACAAATGACTGAATCCTTTCCCAGACATAATAGCCATAAGGACGAAATATGGTTGTTCCAGAAACATCCCCATAATCGAAGAATTCTGATTTTATAAGGACCTGCGTATACCACTCTGAAAAATTTTCTCCCTTTTTTACTGTTATTCCTTCATCCTCTGCCATTCTTTTCCATGGGAGATATAAATTATGATAAATTGCTTTTCCTTTTCCAGAAGAATGCTTGTGATTTCTTTATCGAATTCCCGATCGAATGCGTTAATTTTAAGCCTTGGTTAAGATTGAACTAATATGCTTTCCACGGACCAATCACTTAAGGATGAAATTATAGGACTGGCCAGAAAATTGCTGCCGATAAAGGCAATAAGCCCTGAATCCGGTGGAACTGGAGAATCAAAGAGGGCTGATGAAATTTGCAATATCCTGAAAGAAATGGGAAGAGATGATTTCAGGAGGTTTGACACGACAGATAAAACAGGTGCAGTTAGATCAAATATTATCCTCAAGACTGGAAATCTTGAACGAACTTTTTGGATTGTCTCACATATTGATACAGTACCTGTTGGTGAGAAGGGGCTATGGTCAAAGGAACCTTTTGCAGCAACAGTTGAGGGGAATAGAATCTATGGAAGGGGATCCTCTGATGATGGCCAGGCAGTATTTCTTTCACTGATTCTTGCAAGGCAACTGGATGTTCAAAACCTTAGGTATAACCTTGGGCTCGCCTTCGTGGCCGATGAGGAACTTGGCAGCGTCTATGGAATCCAGTACCTGATGAAACAGGGGATATTCAAGAAGGAAGATCTTATCCTTGTTCCCGATTCCGGTTCTGAGGATGGCCTTGACATAGAGGTTGCTGAAAAGAGCATCCTGTGGATAAAATTCACAATCAATGGAAAGCAATACCACGCAAGCCGACCTGATAATGCAATAAACGCAGAGAGAGAATCCATGAAATTCATTCTTAAACTGGATGCTGAACTTCATGAGAAATACACTGCAAGAAATGATATTTTCAACTACCCGCTATCAACATTTGAACCCACGAGGCACGAAAAGAATGTTGACAATGTTAACACGATTCCTGGCATTGATGTCGTATATATGGATTGCAGGGTGCTACCTGTGTATGATCTTGACAATGTTATTGACGATATAACAAAATGCATCAGGGAATTTGAAAGAGAGAGCAAGGTGCGCATATCAATGGAACTGGTTCAGAAAGAACAGGCACCCGTCCCGACTGATCAATCTTCAGAAATAGTGAAGGTACTCTCAGAATCCATAAAAAAGATCAAGGGAGCGGAGCCAAGGATAGTCGGCATTGGTGGTGGGACCTGCGCTGCTTTCTTCAGGCATGCTGGCATTGATGCCGCAGTTTGGTCGACCACGGTTCCTGAGGTTGCGCATCAGGCAGATGAGTACTGCATTGTTGATCATATAATAGAGGATTTAAGAATAATAAATGAAATATTATATACAAAGGGCGACTAATCATCTACTTCAGCCAATTCCCTTATCCTGTTTACCCCGTCCACTTCCATAATAATATTTGAAACGGCAGGAGGAACCTGATCCTCCCATGGCTCCCCATTAAGGATCTTCTTTCTTATCTTTGTTCCTGACCATTCATCCCTGTTCGCTAATTTTACAGCCTGAACGTCATAGCCCTTTTCCTTGAAGAGCCTTCTAACCAGTGGATTATTACTATATATCGATTGAAATTTGGGTGTCAGTGACTCCACATGCGCTACCCATAACGGATTTGAATTTACGTCTTCAATGGGGATAATGTAAAAATTGAATATTCCTGCAGATTCCAGGGAATTTGATATCATCAAGTGCCTCTCGCCTGCCGTGAAAGGATTCTCCATGGTGTGCGAGTATTGTGCGCTTCCTATCCCTATTATAACCGATGAATAATCAGATAAAATTTCCTTTATAACATGCAAATGCCCATTATGGAAAGGCTGGAACCTTCCTACAACAAAAGCTCTCATTCTATCTTAATGCGTTTCCTATTTATTTCCTTTCCATTGGTTCAGTAGTGGAAAAGGGATGACTTCTAAATAAGGCTGCAACCACCAGACAAAGCGTCTGTCTTAAGGAATTCGTTCAGGTCGCCAACGGCTTCCTGCTTTAATGCGATAATGGATTCTTTCAACTGCATCACCTGCTTGACTGCGTTTGCAAGTTCTACGCCTTCGTCATCTACATTGAGTATAGACTCCATTGCCTTGCTGAAATTCTTATTCATTCCATCCGGCACTATTCCCATCGGAATATCATCCATATATAGGATCGAATGCGAAGAGCCGTGGCCTATCCTCTTGACCTTCCTTTCGAACTTGATGTCCGGTTCTGCCCGGAAGTCAAGCCTGAAATTTATCATGCCAAACAGGAATTCTTTCCTATATAGAATCACGTCTGGCGAATCCTTGATATTAACATCGATATCCTTTACAATTCCTTCAGGAGTCAGTAAAAGACTGCTCTGGAACATTCTAAGAAGGTTTGGGAGATGTCTTGCATAGTCCAGGACAGCAGTATTATAGCGATCGTATTGTTCAGCAAAGTTCATGTTTATTGATAACAGATGGTTTGTTGATAGATCGTCCCAGAGTGGTCTCTCATTTCTCTTAGGAATCGCTGGTATTACGGTGGAAAGGCTTGCTATGGGCCAAGGATCAACAAAGGACTTAATCATGTCATCAGCAACCTTCTTCAGTA
>JAJZXT010000148.1 GCA_021806355.1 Thermoplasmata archaeon | reverse complement strand
GACGATAATTCACCGGATAGATCACCCACTTCAATAATGTCTATGTCCCTAATTTTTTGCGCCATATATTACTAATTGATCATGAGCCTTAAATTTAACTATTATCATCTGAATCGTCTCAGAAAAAGCGATGAAATTATTGTCCGCTCCAATACCGCAAAGTCTTTTTTTCTTTCTGAATAATTCAGTCTCTGTTATAAAGGACTTAATTCTACAAAGATTATTTCTACTCTCTTAAAATTACCACATATGTCTGAATATGCTATTATTAAGGAATTAGAGGTTAGAGGAAAAAAGTACAGGTATTTTTCAATTCCGGAATTGGAATCGAAAAGCTACAAAGTTTCCAGGTTGCCATATTCATTGAGGATAGTTCTCGAATCTGTTATAAGAAATTCAACGAAGGGATTATCTAACGATAAGGACATTGAAAATATTTTATCATGGAAAACCGGGGAACCTGAAGACTCAGAGATACCTTTCACCGTCTCAAGGGTATTGATGCAGGACTTTACTGGTATCCCGGCAATCGTTGACCTTGCAGCTATGAGGGATACTTTAGTAAGGTTGGGAAAGAATCCGGAACTCATTGAGCCAGAGGTTCCGGTAGATCTGGTAATCGATCATTCAGTGCAGGTGAATTATTTTGGGAATAAGGATTCTTTTGAAAAAAACATTGAAGAGGAATTCCGGAAGAACGAGGAGAGATACAGGTTCCTGAAATGGGCACAGGGAAGCATGAAGAACCTGAGGATTGTTCCGCCATCCACTGGAATAGTTCATCAGGTAAACCTTGAATACCTGGCAAAACTGGTATATACTAGGTTGGAAGACGGTATAGAATATGCTTATTTTGATTCACTAGTCGGAACTGACTCTCACACTACAATGGTTAATGGACTTGGTGTAGCAGGCTGGGGTGTAGGTGGAATAGAGGCAGAAGCTGCAATGCTGGGGCAACCGGTAACCTTCCAGACACCAAAGGTAGTTGGGGTTAATATTCACGGCACCCTGAAATCGGGGGTGACAGCAACCGATCTTGTGCTCACAGTGACAGAACTTTTAAGGAAAGCAAACGTGGTAGGGAAATTCGTGGAGTTCTATGGAAACGGTATCAGGAACCTTCCACTTCCTGATCGTGCAACGGTATCAAACATGTGTCCAGAATACGGAGCAACAATGGCCTTATTTCCAGTGGACGATGAAACACTTTCATATTTGAGAATAACCGGAAGATCTGAGGAACAGATTGAACTGATAAAGAAGTATTTTGAAGCCCAGGGATTGTACGGATATACAGGAGGGGCCGAATATTCAGAGATGATTGACGTAGATCTTGATAGTGTTGTTCCGGTAATTGCAGGACCAAAATTGCCACAGCAAAAAGTTCAGTTGAGTGAGGCCTCGAGAAGTTTCCTTAAATTCATGGAGGAGACAGGAACAGCGAAGCAGGTTGGCAAGGGACAAACAGTGCAGGTGAACCTGAGGTCAGAAGCGATAAATATAGCAGGAAAAGAACAAAAATTGACTGAGGGAGACGTGGTCATTGCCGCGATTACAAGCTGCACCAACACGAGCAACCCAAGAGTTATGATTGCGGCAGGATTGCTTGCAAAGAAGGCCGTAGAAAAAGGATTGATGGTATCTCCAAAAGTTAAAACAAGCCTTGCTCCAGGTTCCCGGGTGGTGACGTTATATCTTCAAAAGAGCGGGCTGCAAACCTATCTTGACCAGCTTGGTTTCTATCTTGTGGGATACGGTTGCACCACATGCATTGGAAATTCCGGGCCACTTCCGGAGGCTATTGAAAAAGCAATAGAGTCCGAAAATCTTGCTACAGTGGCTGTGCTTTCAGGAAACAGAAATTTCGAAGCAAGGATTCATAAAAGCGTAAAGGCAAATTATCTGATGTCGCCTCCACTGGTGGTTGCTTTTGCACTGGCTGGCAAAATAACAATAAATATGGAAAAGGAGCCTATTGGCATCTCCAGGGACGGGAAGGAAGTTTATCTCAGGGATATCTGGCCCGAAGAGAGCGAGATATCAAGCATAATCCAGAGAGATATTACGGATGAAATGTACACTTCAAATTACAAGAATATCGGAAATTTCAGTAAAATGTGGAATGAACTGGAAGCCCCTTCAGGGAATATCTATAAATGGGATTCCAGAAGCACATATATCAGGAACCCACCATTCTTTGATAACTTCACTCAAAAGCAAGATAAAGTACAAGGAAACTTTAAAGACTTATGGGTTCTTGCGGCTCTCGGCGACTCCGTAACAACAGATCATATCTCTCCAGCTGGAAACATTTCAAAAGACAGCCCAGCTGGAAAATATCTGGCGGCGCACGGTGTTTCCTATGAGGACTTCAATTCATTTGGATCCAGGAGAGGAAATCATGAGGTTATGATGAGGGGAACATTTGGAAACAACAGGATCCAAAACCTGCTAGTAGACAAACCAGGACCCTTCACCAGAAAATATCCTTCCGGTGAGGTAGCATGGATATTTGATGCCTCCCAGGAATATTCCCAGAAGAATGCTGGGAGCATAGTCATTGCGGGGAAAGAATATGGTACAGGTTCATCAAGGGATTGGGCTGCGAAGGGTCCTCATCTCCTTGGGGTCAAGGCAGTGGTCGCAGAGAGTTATGAAAGAATACACAGAAGTAACCTGATTGGAATGGGAGTGCTTCCATTGCAGTTCAAGAAAGGAAGGAACTTCAAATCCCTGAATATGGATTGTTCAAAACCAGTTAGTGTTTCCGTCGAAAATATAGGGCAGCCTTCATCAACAGCAACGATGTTATATACAGATGCCCAGGGAAAGGAATTGAAGGAGGCATTAGTCTCCAGATTGGATACCGACATTGAATGCAAATATTTTGGAAACGGGGGAATTCTTCAATTCGTAATGAGGAGGTTAATCTCCCAATAATCATTTAATTACTTTTCCCGTTGCAATAAACCATAGATAAAGGTCAAGTATCCCGGGTTTGAGGTTGAATTCGCTGCTTTTTTCCAAGATTTCTCTTTCATATTCATAATATTTTGAAGGGGATGTTATTTTTTTTGGCTCCTTATCATCCGATAGCATCCTCAGTATGTGCTTATCAAGGATTGCAAAATCGAATACGCCAACATTCCTCAAAAAATGTGAAGCCTCCTTGTAACCTATCCCCATAAGGTTATCCACCAGATATTCCCTTAGTTCCCATGTATCCCTAGATTTCAAGAGAACGGGTAATTCCTCCGCAATCCATCTATTATCGCATATGAATCTGCTTCTCACATTGTAGAATCGATAGTGGACATCCTTAAGCAGCATACGGAGCGATTCCTGCTCCATTGACAGAAAGTTTTTGCTGCCAACCGCCTCCTGTGTTCTTATTCCCAGCTCCGCAGATGTGTTTGCTGCAAGGATACAAAAACAAAGCTCTGCATAAAGGTGTTCTGGGGAGGATTCTTTCATTGCAAGGAATTCCTTCTCTTTCTCTGAAATAACTCCGGAAATATCGGATCGCATATGCAATCTTATCAGGGGCAAGACATCATTGAGTCTTGAAGGTTCTTTCTTATTCATAATTGCCCTTGTTGTTGCTAAAATCCCACATTGGATAAATATTTGCTTGCTTGACTCCTCTTCCCAAAGAAAGGTTTATAGTATAGTCCAGAAGATCAGTGACTTCTGCACTATTAGTATAAACATCAAGCGTTTTTTTGGATATCTGCAAAAGGTTCAAAACCGTCTATAGATTCATCTAATTAGACGCCATTTGCCCTCAACCAATTCCCAGGTTCCATTGGTCCACTTTCCAAAAAATTCTTTGAAAGCATTTCTCAAGCCTTCCGGCGTTCTGCTGAACTCCATGCTCTCTCCCGGCATTTTGTGTATGCCCTCGACGTGATCACTAACCCTGTTTGAATGAACGAGATATTGTTTCAGGTAATGAAGTTCATCTGGATCCAACCTCATTTTTGCTTTCTCAACCTCCGTCATTAATTGGCCTCCACCATTTTCATAGTATATCTTTGAAGGGTCTCCTCCTGCATTTTCAATGAACATCCTTACTCCCAGGCATTTAGTGCACTTCCCGCACGGAACGATCCTGCCCTTCACACTTCTACATGAGTGGCACGATCTTTGAAGGCTGAAAAGTTCAGGAAATTCCTTAATCAATATCTTTTCAATCATAGAACCGAACACAGGATATACTATTGACCAGAGGCTTGAATTTATATTTTTATTATGAAGGAATTCATTGAAGGCAGTAGCAAAATCCCATGTCTGGTCATAAACACCATAGAAGTGGTTTATTCCATTGAATAGCTCCATTGCAAGGGGGTCATCAAATTCGTTTCCCATTATTATATTGGATACGTCCCGTTTTATTACAAATGGAAGCGAAGATAAAAGATAAACGGGGAAGATGAAGAGCTGTATTGGATACGTATCGGTCTTTCTCTCTATCTGCCTTTTATCTAATATATCCATGTTCCTCAATGCTTTTTTGTAGAACCTGTCGGTGTTTGACCATACTTTCAATGGGTTATACCCGGAATTCCTGAAATATTCATAGGAGGTCTTTGCAGGGAGCCAATGAGATCCAGACTCATTGAAAAAGAAAGGATGGACATCTTCCCCAATTTTCTTCATGATCCCCATTGATAGAAGGCTTTCCTTTCCCCCCGAGGACAGAATCATTGAACCTCCTCTTCCAGCCTTTATTTCTGAGCCATTTTCTATGATATTATTTGCAGTTATTGAGGTTTCACCGATCGCGTTGGCTAGATTTAGTTCATCATTGGATGGTATAACATGTCTTTTAAAAAATTCATATCTCCTGCGGCATATTTTGTTAATAAACACTTCTATATTATTGATTCTGACCATTTCCTTAATGAATTTCAGGTCCTCAGGTGTAACGGGAAAATCCAAAACCATCTCCCTTGAAAAGAAGGAAAAGTTGATGGCAGATGCAGCCATTGCAAGGCCGGCTAAATTTGCATCGGTTTTTATTTTTTCGCTGTAGGAAAAGATCTCCTGAAAATTGAACGGCGAACGCCCTTTCACATCTATTGAGCCCTTTGAGCCATTTTCCGTTAATTTCTCCGGCCTTATTGTTATGCTGTCAAAGCACCTTACCCTCTCTGAATACGACAATCACTCTCCTCCTGTTTAATTATTAATTCAAATATACACGTTTAGCCAAAACGGATATTTAACGATTTGAAGCTTCTTCAATTAATCTTGAAATTTCCGATAGCTCGCCCAAAGGATCAAATGAAAAAATTCCCGTTTCTTTTGAAATTTTATGGATTGCCTCTGGTATGTCAGATTCCTTTATTCCTTCCCTGTTCAAGGATATGGCGATTACCTTTTTATCCGAAAGAAGTTCAAGGACCCGCACATACTTTTCAATTGGTGGAATCCTTATTCCATCGAATCCATCATAATCTTTTCTGCCTGGGGCATGCTGGAGGATTATTGCATCAGGTTTGGCTGCTCCTATAATTTCAAAGCTTCCAGGATATGCTGGGTGAAGAACGGATCCCTGGCCTTCAATGAACATGAATTCAGGCTTTTCATTTTGCCATGCCTGGACTACCTCATATTCTATCCCCCCCGCGACGAAATCATTTATCATGGAATCTATGACGGCTGTGTATTCAAAACCCTGCATCCAGGCGGTCTGCCCTGTTCCGATCATGATTGATTTTCTGTTCCTTAAATTCATTTCCCGGTTAAGAAAAACAGCAGTCGTTCTTTTACCTATAGCGCTATCAGTGCCCAGAACTGCTATTTTAAAAGACTTGACATCAAATATCTTTCCGGTAAAGAACTTCTTGAAATTCATGAACATTTTCCTGACATCAATTATTTCTGAGTTGTGTTGTTTTGCAAGTGTTGAAAATTCGGGGTCATCTGAAATGAATTCATGGAGGCCACTCACAACCTTCCATCCATACCCAATGGCCTCCTTAATTAGTGGCCTGAAGTTCTCAGGAAGGAAACCGCCATCTGTTGCGACCCCCACTATTGCAGTGTCACAACCCAGAGCTCTTGCTTCAGCGATAGAACCCACGATTGTAATTGACTCTCTTGCTTTCGGGATAAGGCTCGTTATATCCATTCCAACCTTGGTGGAATCCAGAACGGCTTTTATATTAAATCTGGTGGTATATCTGACCAATCCGTTTGCAGTCTTTCCATAGGTCGTTCCAAGAAAGTTTTCACATAAAACTACCGCGTTGTCCAAAGATCTCCTCTTCCGGTGAGAACTACTACGACATCGTTGTCCTGGTTCTTTCTTGATAATATGTGGCTTGCAGCAGCCATTGCTGAGGAGGAAGCAGGCATTACCTGTATATACTCAAGTTTCTCTATCATTCCTGAGAACTTAATCATATCTTCGTCTGTTACGGCCTGCGCAACACCGTGGGACTCAATAATTGCATTCAAAGCCTTCTGCCCGTCTGTTGGTCTGTAGGAAACCAGTGGCTCATTTACGTGAGTCTCCGTTATCGACACAGGATCAAGGTTCTGTATTCTATGCAATCCTCGCCGCCATGAATAAATTACAGGGTTTCCAAGGGAAGTGCTTGATGCAATCAGCTTTGGAACGGATGAAGTCATTCCTTTCCTGTACAGCTTCCTGAAACCGGAGTAAATTCCTGATATGGTTGTACCGTTTCCCACTGGAACAGCCAGGTAAGATGGGCAATGTCCCAGTTGATTGAATATTTCAAAAGCTATGTTCTCATATCCAAGAATATCCAGACCTGTATTGGTTGAGCCAGGGCTGCAATCATACCAGTTTTCATCGCGGGCTTTGTCCTTCATATAGTCCAGAAGTTCCTCGTATTTGAGATTCAGTTCAAGGATATTGGCACCGTTTTCATATATTTCTTGATTCCTTGTTCCAGAATAATACGATGGTGTGGCAATTACTGATTTCACGCCTTCAAGTGCAGCATAATACGACACCGATGCGCCATAATTTCCACAAGTCGCCACGGCAACAGTATCAAAACCCTGTTCCTTCGCCCTTCTGATGTGCAATCTCGATATCCTGTCCTTCTGTGTTCCGGTTACACTCGCTCCCTCAAATTTAAAAAAAACCTTTTTCATGCCAAGATGATTTTCAATGTTCCTAGCCCTAAAAAAGGGAGTCATACCCGGAGGTTTTTCTTCTTCTAAAACCTGCTCCATTAAGTTATTCACCAAGTGTTACTAGATACCTAAGCAATCGATGGTACTTAAATATTATTAATATTTATTACTTTTAATAATTTTTTGCGGCATTGTGAAACTCGTAAGAAATAAAATTTCTCTTTATATTATAAATTTTTGAACATATTTAATTATATATATAATTATTCAAATATTACCACTAATGGGTATGATAACTTAACGTCAGGATCAAAAAGAAGATCTGATTCCGGCGGAGGCTTCTCTTTTCTAAATAAATTTTGTCACCAAAGGATTAAAACGAAAATTAATCCATATCATTTTTCCGTATTTTTAAGCACTATTTAGTATACTCTTTTTTCAAGATAAATAAGTATAATATTATGTATATAATTAAGTGGCTATAATATGATGTTCTCATACCCTTTATTTTTCGATAGTTCTTTAACAAGATTCAATGCGGTTGCTTTGGAACCTTTTTTATCTATGATGAATCCCCGCAACTTTGGCGTTTTCATTGCTGCATCTACCAGAATCTTCATTGTCAGTTCATTGTGCCTGTGCTTTGAGATTATATGTCCGATGTTTACCTTATTTTCCAATATATACGAAGTTATTTTTGGTGAATAATGACCTCCCCCGACGCCAATGTAATTTGGATAATCGTTAGCGTTGCTCTCCATTACTGCATGTGACAACGCTTCCAGGGCAGCCTTATCACTCCAATCTTCTGGCGTCGTGCCAATTTCCGCAAAAAAAGAAGGAATATTGCTTATAGGCCCATGGTGAGTCGCCTCCAGGGTGACCAGGAATTTACTTCCATGATAATTCTCTTTGATGATTCTCAATGAGTTGCTCATAAGCTCCGGTGATGTTATTGAAAACTTTCCAACAGCACCGCCAAGATCAGCAGTAGAAAAGTTGCCCATTGGATGGACAGTTATTGAGCTTATGTCCCTGGCAGATGAATGCCTTGACAAAAATATAATATTCTCTACTATAAATCTATTTTCAAATTCACTTTCCGGGAAATCCCGAAAAAGTAAAGGTTCGTCCTGCAAATGCAATGCAATGTTGCCGTGGATCAGGACATCGTCGATGCTCTTCCACGGGTACGTGCTTTTCAAGTGTTCATAAATAGAGAAACCGGACGGATCTGTTTTGCTGGCAATCAAGAGTTTTTTAATTTTAGTGAGATTCTGCATTTCTCATTTGAAATTCGCTCATAGAATATATTTCTTGATCTCATTTCGAATCTATCCAATATTTTAAGAAACAGAAGTTTCAACATATCAATAAATTATGTTAATGAAGAATCAAGAGCAAGAATAATTTACTTCCATAGAAAAGCTTTTTAGAACACATTAAATCGATGTGAAATGGATCTTGATCTAAAAGCCATGGAATTAAAATGGTTAAACAGGTGGAAAAATAGGGGAAAGCAGGAATATAAAGGCGGCAACGCTTTTCTTATCGATACTCCGCCGCCGACGGTATCGGGTATTCCGCACATCGGCCACGCATTTTCATACCCGGTCCAGGACATGATAGCAAGATACAGGCGGATGAAGGGAGATTTTGTTCTTTATCCGTGGGGTTTTGATAACAATGGACTTGCAACCGAAAGATATGCAGAGAAGGAAAGAGGTTTCAAGGTATCAAACAAGGAGAAGAAAGAGGTTATCCAGATCTGTAAGGAAGTATCTGAGGAGACCATAAAAAGGATGTTTGAGGTTTATGAAAGATTCGGCCTGAGCTCTGATTTCAATAATTATCTTACAACTTACTCCCAGGAATCATGGAAAATCTCGCAAAAAATGTTTCTTGAACTTGCAAGGGATGGGAGAGCATATAGATCGGAATCTCTTACTATCAGGTGCCCTACATGTAAAACGGCAATTTCACAGATTGAGATGAAAGATGAAATGCTCAAGTCTGAATATTTTTTCCTTGATTTTATGGGCAGTTCAAAGGAGGAAGTAAGGATAGCAACAACGAGGCCAGAACTCCTTGGCGCGTGTGTGGCTTTGTGCGTGAATCCTGCAGATGAAAGGTTTTCAAACCTTGTCGGAAAAGAATTTTCTGTCCCTTTGTATGGAAACAAAGTAAAACTGATTGTTGATGAATCAGTAGAGCCGGACAAGGGAACTGGTGCAGAGATGATCTGCACATTTGGAGATCAAAACGATTATGAAATTTGGAAGAAGAACAATCTGGAAAAGAGAATCATCATAGATGAAAAAGGCAGGGTAAACGATGGAAAGCATCTCTCGAACAAGAGCATCCAGGAGGCAAGAGCCTTAATCATAGAACTTCTGGAAAAAGGACAGTTCATAAGGGAAAGAAAAAAGATTGAGCATTCTGTGAATACGCATGAGCGATGTGGCACTCCCTTGGAACTGGGAATAAGCAAACAATGGTTTATTGCCTGCATGAACTTGAAGGATGAACTTCTTGCCCAGGGATCGAAGATTGTATGGCATCCAGAATTTATGAAGACCAGGTATGACAACTGGGTTAAGGGACTGAAGTGGGATTGGTGCATCTCAAGGCAAAGGCCATATGGCATACCGATTCCTGCTTATTATTGTGAATCCTGTGGTGAAACATTTTTCCCGGATGATGATAAGCTGCCAATAGATCCTGCTGAAAATGTCCCCAAGTGCCCAAAGTGCGGATCATCTGCTGTTTCAGCGGACAAGGATGTCATGGATACCTGGGCTACCTCTTCCTTATCACCATTTCTTTACCTTCAAAAGGCGGGAATGGAATCTAAATTCAACATCATGACCGCAAGGTTTCAGGGGCATGATATCATCTCAACATGGGCTTTCACGACAATTCTCCGATCCTACCTTCACCGGAAAACGATTCCGTGGGAACACATTTTCATCTCAGGAAATGTGATGGATGCGCAGGGTGCCAAGATGAGCAAAAGTAAGGGAAATACCTCGTACCCTGAAGAAATAATAGAAAAATATGGAGCAGATTCCATGAGGTTTTGGGCGTCGGCATATTCCATGGGAGAGGATGCAAGGCTTCGTGAACAGGAGCTTACAAGAGGGAGGAGAACGGTGATTAAGCTATTTAACGCCTCTAAACTTGTTGCATCATTCAGCGAGGATAGAAATATTAATAGTTTAACCGACATAAATTCAATGCATAATTTATGGATACTGCAGAAGTTTTCAGGTACAATTTCCGCAGTAACTCCCCTCATGGAGGCATTTGAACTGGCAAAGGCAAGGCTTGAACTCGACAAATTTTTCTGGGAAATTTTTTGCGATGACTTCCTTGAGATATGCAAAGGCATAATGAATTCAGGTAGCTTCAACAAGAATGAACTTTATGAGACTGCCGTAGTGTCAATGAAAGTTATGGATTCCATATTGAGAATGTATGCACCATTCCTCCCCTTTATCACGGAAGAATGCCATGAGATTCTGGGATTCTCAGAAAGCGTGCATGATAAGCAATGGCCGGAGGGAGAGATGCCATCTCGGGAAACGTCATTTGACACCGCAATAGAGGCTATCCATAAGATTAGGACGCTGAAGAGTGCCTTGAAGGCAAAAGGGGCGGATTTGAAGAAGGTAAGGTTAGGGAATACAGGTAAAATTGGTTCTCAGGAAATAGCGATTATAAAGGCTGCCACAAGACTGGAAGAAATAATTGAGTCCGATTCCGGTGAATTATCAGTGGAAGCTATTTAGAGCGCATTATTTGGGAATTAGGCTTTTGTTGTCGGACATCTTACGATAACTTAAATATAAATACTCGATTAAGGGGTAGGAAAACTACAAGGAGAATCTAAGATTATTCTGTGTTTTAACGAAAAGAGTGTTTAAATGACAAAATTCGATGCGTTCAATATAAGAAGCGAACTTCTGGACGCACTCAGTGAAATGAATTTCATAGAGCCTACAGAGGTTCAAGAAAAGGCAATACCCTTAGCCCTTGATGGCAAGGATTTGATTGTCAGATCTAAGACAGGTACGGGAAAAACTGGAGCATTTTTAATTCCAATTCTACAAAATGCTTCAAACGAGAAGGGAATCCAATCAATTATAGTGGTTCCGACGAGAGAACTCGCAATACAGGTATTAAAAGTGGCTGAAAAAATGTCCAGCCATCTTAATACAAGACCCGTGGTTGTTTATGGTGGTGCAAGTATAGAAACTCAGATAAGGAATCTGAGGAAAGGAACAGGGATGGTAATTGGAACCCCCGGAAGATTGATTGACTTGATGGAGAGAGGTGAAATAAATCTCTCAAAAATTAAGTATCTGGTACTGGATGAAGCGGATATAATGCTTGATCTTGGTTTCATTGAGGATATTGAATTTATCATATCAAAAGTCCCAGAGAAAAAACAGTCTATGTTATTCTCGGCAACTGTTTCTGAGAAAATCGTGAGCCTTACCAAGAGATTCATGAAAAAACCTGAATTTCTCAAGATAGGGCAGGAGAAAGAGGTAACCGTGGATACAATATTCCATATGTATACATTTTCTAATGGAGCATCTAAGGTACCCGCGTTGCTTGCCTACCTTAAGGAATATCAGCCGGGAAAGTGCATAATATTTTCAGAAACGAAAAGAGGTACGGATGCCCTATACAATATGCTTGTATCACAGGGATATGAAGCGGTTGTAATTCATGGGGATCTGACCCAGGCCCAGAGGGAAAAATCCCTGATGGAATTCAGGAGTGGAGCTCAATTTCTTGTTGCTACAAACGTTGCTGCAAGAGGTCTCGATATAGATGACATTTCTGATATAATAAATTTCGACGCCCCTTCAGAACCTGAAATATACGTCCACAGAGTTGGAAGATCTGCAAGAATGGGAAAGAGCGGAACCGCTCTTACAATAATTAGCAGCGAGGAATTTGGCTCCATTAAAGACATCGAGAAAAAGCTCAGGATAAGAATGAGCAGAATTGAACTTGACCAGGAACCATTTTTTGAAATGAAGCTGAGCTTTTCATACGGAAGAGGAGGAAGAAGCAATGGGGGGAGAAGCAACGGAGGAAGGCCCCAGAATTTCCACGGAAACAGGTCTGGCAACCAGCGTGGAGGCTCCCAAAGGCAGGGAGACGGAAGATTCAGGTATCCAAGAAACAGCAGACCGAGCAGAAACAGGGATTTCTAAACCAATATCCCTCAAGAAATTTATCAAATTCAGTTTTCCGGGTTGATCCGGTTCTTTTCTTGGCTATAATATTATATCAAGGAATATTATTTCTAGTATGTATATTCGATGAGATTTATTGGCTTTATTGGACGTGAAAAATACTGGAAACTCGGCGCAATATTCATAATAGTGTCAGTTGTGCTTTTTTCAGTATCCATACTCGCCGTATATGGGAGCGTTTCCAGCCACAACGATGTTAATTTTCAGCAGGCAGGGACAACGGTATCTTACAAATATTTTGTAAGCGAAGGGAATACCATTCAATATTCTATAAAGGTCGTAAACGGTACAAACTATTCAGTTTCAAGCTACCTCATTGGTCCTCATAATCAGAAATTCAACTCTCTCAACTTCACGGGATCAAGCGTATCCAGCTCTTTGATCGCAAGCCAATCTGGAAATTGGACCCTTTTTGTAACGAGCAACACCAACTCAAATCTTACCCTTGATATTTATTTTGGAAATATGCCTCTGTATGAGGAAATTTCCACTATTACAGGTTTTACGCTCCTGATTATTGGGATTGGCATGCTGGGCATTTATTACATGATCAAGAGACGGGAGAAAGACAGAATAGGAAGAAAATACAGTTAGGAATGAATCATGCAATGGATTAAGGTTGCGTTTATCAAGAAAAGAACTCAGCTCTGCAGCTTCCTCAGGGAACAGCACATTCCTGCCTACCCTCTTTCATCCTCATTGTGTTTAGTAGAGTGAGCTATTTTTGCCGTTTTCCGCTGAGAGTTTTTCATTATTGATTTTCCCTCAAGTTGTTAAGGAATTCGGAAATTGAAAAGACACTGGAACGATTTCGTTATTTATATATCAGGCTCGTTGGATTCAAAATCAAATTATGAGAAAATCATATAAGTGATAGCCAAATATTGACTCCACTCAATATGAAATCACACAAATTTAAGCTGTTATCTCTTATCTTGGGTGATATCATCTACTTAGCTTCAACAACCATTATGTTGAATTATGCCTGTCCAAAATTATCAAGTTTTGAATTGAGTTTGTTGGAATTTATCCAAATAATACCATTCTCGGTGCTTGTAAGTTATACCTTTGTTAATGTGAAAAATAATGGAGAATTCCAAACTCCAGCCTGGCTGGATAAAAGGATGAAAGAATGGTTAAGGAGGAGAGATTATAGAAGCCTAATTTCTGTGATTAATTGGGAATTATCGAAGAAATATTCTAAAATTTTCATTGATGTTGCAGAAAATGGGTTAACGATAAATACATTTGAAAATAACGGAAAATTTCCCCCATCCTTTGTAGTTACCGGCGGAAGTGTCCCAGAATTTTATCCAGTAATTTACGTGGATACCAACCTGCTAAAACGTCTAGATGAGGAAGAATTCAAGTTATTAGTTTTGAACGGATTGGCTGATTATCAATTGAAAAGTAAATTAAAAAACAGTAAAATAAGGTCATTTATGCCCAAGCTTTCTATTTTGGCAATCCTTTCAGCATTAGTGTCTTGTGTGGTTTTGATAGACCTGAATATTATCGGCATATTGTATCTGGTCCCACTTGTCCTTATTATAATTTCTGTCTTAGCCCTTCTCATTCTAATCTACAAGATTAAAAAAGAACTAAAAGGTGCAGGATCGTTTGCACTTCGTTACTCGATGGACAAAGAAGCGTTACTTTCCACGTTAAACAAAATTGCAAGCCACATCAAATCCAGTGATTACGGTGAGCAATGGACTAAGAATTCTATTAAACCGATAGAAAGAAGAATAAAGAACCTCAATAAGTATAAAAATATTTGATTTGAGTGATGAGCATTCACCGTATTGCGGCACAATTCTTCGTCGTTTTGCAAATGTGTAAGTTATATTTGCAAACTCAATTGCCAAGGTTAATATTTTTTCATTCGTTAATCCTCAATGCGATATGTAATCATTACTGGCGGTGTCCTTTCAGGAATCGGAAAGGGCACAATAGCCTCAAGCATCTGTTATTTACTCAAGAACAGTGGTCTTAAGGTGACCGCTTTAAAAATTGATCCATACCTCAATTATGATGCCGGGACCATGAATCCATACCAACACGGGGAGGTTTTCGTCCTGGATGATGGAAGTGAAGTGGACCTGGATCTTGGCAATTACGAAAGATATCTTGACAAGAGCCTGACTGGCGATAATAACCTCACAACAGGTAAAATTTACAAGGAGGTAATTGAAAGGGAGAGAAGAGGGGAATACCTTGGAAATACTGTACAGATAATCCCACATATTACCAATGAAATAAAGAGAAGAATAAAGAAGGTTGCAGCTTCTGATGATCTTGATGTTGTGGTTATTGAAGTTGGTGGAACAGTTGGAGATATTGAGTCCATGCCCTTCCTTGAAGCAGTGAGACAGTTAAGGAGGGAAGAGTTTGGAAAGGTGCTTGTTGGGCACGTGACTCTCATACCCTCTGTGGGATCGAATGAGGAACTGAAGACCAAACCCACTCAGCATAGTGTTAAGACTCTCAGGGAAATTGGAATACAGCCCGACATCATTCTTGGGAGATCGCCAAGAAAACTGGACGCAGAGAGCAGAAGAAGGATTGCCCTTTTCACCGATGTGCCTGAAGAATCCGTTATAAGTGTCCACGATGTATCAAACGTTTACCTGATCCCAGAAATAATGGAAAAGCAGGGAGTAGTGAGGATTATCAAGAAGAGCCTGGGCATCGAATCCGGGCCGTTTACAGACATATGGGGAGAATACAGGAAAAACATAATGAATCCCCGAGCTGAAGTCACAATAGCTGTTGTCGGCAAATACACGGAACTTCATGATGCTTATTTTAGCCACAAGGAAGCCTTCACTCACGTCGCAGGGGAAACAGGAATTAATACTAAACTGAGATGGATTGATTCTGATTCATTATCTGTGGATCCTTCCCCCCTTGAGGGAGTCCAGGGGATATTGATCCCCGGAGGATTTGGATACAGGGGAGTGGAAGGGAAGATCATTGCCACAAAAAAATCAAGGGAAGAAAAGATTCCATTTCTTGGCATATGCTTGGGATTCCAAATCTCTGTCATTGAATATGCAAGGAATGTCCTTGGATTAAAAAAAGCGAACAGTTCGGAATTTGATTCGTCCACTCCTGACCCTGTTATAGATATCCTTCCGGAACAGAAAGCAGTAAAAGATCTTGGAGGGACTATGCGACTTGGTTCCAAGCGGGTAAGAATATTTGACAATACTCTTGCCATGGGGCTTTATAAATCGCCAGAAATATTCGAACGGCACCGGCACAGATATGAAGTCAATCCATTGTACAAAGATAGGCTTGAAAAAGCCGGAATGGTATTTTCAGGCGTTGATAATGAGGGAACAAGGATGGAGATTGCGGAATTGCCTGACAGGGACAATTTCATAGCTTCACAATATCACAGTGAGTTTAAATCAAGGCCCTTGAATCCCTCAAAACTTCACCTGCATTTAGTTAAGAAAGCCCTTGAATATAAGGAAATGCAGAAAGAAGCACTGTTGAAAACTGAGAGATGATCTGAACGTCAATAGCCTATGATGAATACATAGCAAAAATGAAGGCAAAGGTTGAGGAATGTTATTCAATAGCAACCGAGTGCAGAAAAAAGGGTTATGACGTAAAGGATTATGTTGAGATACCTCTGGCGGCGGACATGGCCGAAAGAGTTGAGGAACTCCTTGACATCAAGGGGATAGCAAGTGATATCAGGGAACTTTCAAGCCAGATGACTCGTGAGGAGGTCTCCATAGAGATGTCAAGGAGAATTGTCAAGAGATATATATCTGAAAACAGGGAAATGGCACTTGAAAAGGCTGTCAGGACTGGGTTGGCAATACTCACGGAGGGGATACTTGTTGCACCCTTGGAAGGAATCACGGGGCTCAAGATCTTGAAAAATGGGGATGGCTCTGAGTACGTTACTGTCACATATGCTGGCCCCATAAGGGGTGCAGGAGGCACTGCACAGGCCCTAAGCGTCCTTATTGCTGATATTGTCAGGAGAGATCTTAACATTGGAAAATATCAACCATACGACGATGAAGTCGAAAGATATGTTGAGGAGATTCAAAGTTATAATCGTGTCAAGCATCTTCAATATCTGCCCACGCCTGATGAAATAAAAGATGTTGTGAAGAATTGTCCGGTGTGCATAGACGGCGATGGAAGTGAGCAGGAGGAAGTTTCAGGGCATAGAGACATGGAAAGGGTATCCACAAATCGCATCAGGGGGGGAATGTGTCTCGTCATCTGTGAAGGGATAATTCAGAAATCAAAGAAAATACTGAAACATACAGATAAATTGCAGATCAAGGAATGGAGTTTCCTCAATGATATTGGTAAATCAATAACCGAGGCTGACGATTCTAAATCAAATAAATTCTTGCATGATATGGTTGCAGGAAGGCCTGTATTCTCGCATCCCGGAGCCCCGGGGGGATTCCGCCTCAGGTATGGCAGATCAAGGGTTTCAGGTCTAGCAGCAGCCTCAATTCACCCCGCATCAATGGAAATCGTAGAGGAATTTATTGCCACGGGATGCCAGCTCAAGGTGGAACTTCCCGGTAAGGCCGCTGCCATCACTCCATGCGATACCATAGAGGGTCCGATGATACTGACCAAGTCCGGCAAGCACATCCGATTAAAGACAAGGGCACAGGCGAAGGAGATGCTGAATGATCTTGACAGGATCACGGATATGGGGGAGATCCTTTTCTCATACGGGGATTTTCTTGAGAATAATAGAAACCTTGAACCTTCTTCATTCTCTGTTGAATGGTGGAGAAAGATAGCCCAGAGAGAAGGAGTTCCTGAAGAACTGCTCAATCCTCCAAACCCTGCAGCCTCCTTCAGAATTTCAAGGGAATTTCGCATTCCATTGCATCCAAACGCAAACCTGTTCTGGCATGACTTGACCTGTGAGGAGATTCTCAAGCTGAGAGATACGGTTAAAGAAGCTATAAAAGAAGGAAAATTCCCGGACTTAAAAAATGATGGAAAGATCATGGACATTCTGATAAAATTAGGATGCGAATTCACACATACAGAGAGCCTTATAAGAGTTACAGACAGTGAGATTCTATCGGAAACATTTGCTTCCAGTGATGTGCAGATTGAAAGGATGGATGAAAAGGATCCCTTGAAATTGATCAGTTCAATTTCACAGGTAGAGATAAAGGCCAGGGCGCCAACAAGAATTGGTGCAAGGATGGGAAGGCCTGAGAAAGCAGGGGATCGGAAGATGAAGCCAAAGGTTCACATGCTCTTTCCACTGGAAAATCTTGGCGATGCCAGAAGGCTCTTGAGCAATGCAATCAAGAACAGTTCCGGAACATATGAGGCGGAATTTCTTGCCAGAAGATGTCCATCGTGTGGCCTTGAATCGCCAGCCCTCCTTTGTCCCGCCTGTGGAAAACACACAGAGGAGGCTGGGACAAAAAAAGGGAGTGTGGATATCCAGCTTCTTCTCGATTCGGCAATGAAAAGGCTTTCAATGGATGCCGAAAAATTACCGGAAGTCAAGGGAATAAAGAAGATGCCATCCAAAAAAAGAGTGGTGGAACCACTGGAAAAGGGCATATTAAGAGCTGTGAATGATGTTTCTGTCAACAAGGACGGCACATGCAGGTATGATATGACTGATGTCCCGCTGACGCACTTCAGACTGGATGAGATACAACTTCCCGCAACCAAGGCAAATGACCTGGGCTACGAAGATGGAATGAATGAGATTTTTCCGCAGGATGTCATCGTACCGTGGAATTGCGGTGAGTATCTATTGAGAGTATCCAAATACATCGACGATTTGCTTGTTAAATATTATGGGGTACAACCGTTTTATAATTGCAGGAACCCTGAGGATCTTATCGGGCAGATTGTTATTGGATTGGCACCGCACACTTCTGGGGGAATTGCAGGCAGGATCATAGGCTTTACAACCGCGGGAGGGTGTTATGCCCATCCATTCTTCCATGCGGCAAAGAGGAGAAACTGTGATGGGGACGAAGACAGTGTAATGCTGCTGATGGATGGACTGCTCAACTTCTCGAAAGATTTCCTGCCATCCACAACGGGTGGGCTCATGGATGCCCCCCTTGTGATGACAATGGAATTAAGGCATGATGAAGTGGATAAGGAGGCCCTGAACCTGGATACCCTTCCTGAATATCCACTGGAATTTTATGAATTGGCAGAGTTAAGATCCAGTCCGGTGAAACTGGAGGAAATGATGGTTACAATGAAGCAGCATGTCAAGAAGAATGGCACCATGAGGGGGATTTCCTTTTCATTTGACACCGGAAGCATTAATGACGGGGTCGAGGCTTCTGCCTACAAGACTCTGGAAACAATGGGAGAAAAGATCGATAAACAATTGGATCTGGCCAGGCGGATCAGGGCTGTAAATGCCGATGATGTTGCAAACAGGCTAATAAATTCCCATTTCCTTCCGGATATGTATGGAAATCTCAGGGGATTCTTCACACAGGAGTTCCGGTGCACATCATGCAATGCGAAATATAGGCGGGTCACACTGAATGGAAAATGCAGAAATTGTGGAAAAGAAGGGCTTGTCCTCACCGTTCATAAAGGAGGGGTTGTGAAGTATATGGAAGTCACAAGAAAGATAAGTGAAAATTTCAATCTTGAACCGTATCTATCTATGAGGATCGAGAACCTTTTCAGGACAATACAGAACTCATTCAAGGAAAAGGAGCAAAGTAACAATACACTTGAGGAATATCAGGCGGTGACACAATGAAAGGATCTCTATTTATAACCGGGCCAGCCGGAACCGGCAAATCCACCCTAGCAGGCTCGCTGAAGGAATGGATGCAGAGGCAGGATATTGACTCAATAATCGTAAACCTTGATCCTGGAGCAGAATATATCCCCTATGAAGCGGATATTGACATTCGTGAATGGATCTCAATATCTCAAATAATGAGTGAATTCAACCTTGGTCCCAACGGGGCACAGATTGTAGCCTCGGACATGATACTGGAAAATATTGATGCAATCCGGACGGCACTTGAAAATTATGACGATTATTACGTGATTTTTGATACTCCCGGACAGATAGAACTTTTCAGCTTCAGGCCGTCCAGTTCGCTAATGGTGGATGCACTTGCCGGAAACCAGTCAATGATTGCGTTTGTTGCTGATTCCATTATCAGTTCCACACCATCAGGATTTATTTCCCAAAAACTGCTCTTTGGCTCAATAATGTCAAGGTTTCTTAAGCCTACCATGTTTATCCTCAACAAGACAGATCTTGTAACTTCAGAGGATATCAAGAACATTGAATCGTGGGAAACTTCAACAGACGCCCTGAATGATGCTTTCGTAAGCGAAAGGGAGAGCTCAAACAAACAGTACTTTGTCTCAGTTATTTCTGCGTTCCGGGAAAGCGGCCTCATGACTAAAATCCACAAAGTCTCGTCAAGGGAAATGTCCGGACTTGAGGATATATATTCAGACATGTCCCTCTATTTCTCGGGTGGGGCAGATGATGATACCTTATATAGAGATGACTGAACGCAACAAAATAAACCACTATATTGAATAATTGAATACTCGGCTGATAAATTCCCTTTAACAAAAGTTTAAACCTGATGTTACCTAGGGGAACTATGGCGTCCACATCCAAATGCATCATTTGCAAAGTGCCTGTTTTTAAGGGCATATATTGCTCTGATTGCCAGAATGAGATGGAAAGGGCAAGAACCATGGACGAATCTACGGTCGAAGAGTGGGTTGAAAGGAGAAGGGTCAAGGTTCCGGGGGAGCCTTCAAGCGAATCCACTATTGATGAATTCTTTCATATTGTATGAGAGTGGGGATGCAAAAGAGCACTAAGCATCACTCCTTTCAAGATCAGTTTATTAATTTTATGGTTAATAAAATCAAATAATTTTTAAACCATTGATTGATCTGCATGAGGTGAAAACATGACAGAAAAATGGGAAAAAAAATCAGCACTGAAGCCAAAAGGATTGGATGGCATCTCAGACCAGCAGATAGAATACCACTTTGAAACCCACTATAGTGGATATGTAACGAAACTCAACGAAATATGGGAGAAGATGCAGACCGTGGACAGGTCAAAGGCTAACCAGAATTACAGCGAATTCAGGGAGCTGAAACTGGAGGAAACCTTCAACTACGACGGTTCATTGCTTCATGAACTCTATTTTGGCAACCTCCATAGTGGCAGTTCACAGGTACCTGAAAGTTTTAAGAGTCAGGTAGCCAAGGATTTCGGCTCATATGAGAAATGGCTTGAAGATTTCAAGGCGACAGGAATTGCGTTTAGAGGCTGGTCACTGCTCGTTTTCGATCTGAACACAGGAAAGCTGAGGAATGTTGGAGCAGACGTTCACAACACAAACGGGATATGGAATGCCATCGTGATCCTCTCTCTCGACGTTTATGAGCATGCCTATTACTCAGATTACGGACCAAAGAGGGCACCATACCTTGATGCATTCATGAAGAATGTTAACTGGCATGAGGTAGAGAAAAGATTGGAAAAGGCAAACAAGGCATATCTGGCCTTCAAATAATTTTTTAGAGAAGGAACCTTATTTTTCCTCTCTATTTCTTCTTTGAAACTCATTTATCAGGCGATTGAATCAATGATCTTTTGCACATCCTCGGAGGTCTTGCACATGGAGTATTCTTTCAATAATTCTTCGTTCAGGGAGATGAATGTGTGGCCCCAGGTAAACTTTGACAGCAACTCAAGTGCATAATCCTCATAGCCCGTAATTATCAGTGCTGCTGAAACGGCTTCCACGGATGAGAGCACATTCCACTTCCCAAAATTAACCGGGTTTGATGCAAGAATGGGGGGAAGAATCCTGCCATTTCTGAATCTGGCATCCGGAAGAAGATCATTTCTTTTCCATGATCCCTCGATAGCGGTTATTCCTCTTTCCAGAACGATGCCTCTATCGGATGGCAGGATATATTGCCTGGAGGATACGGTCAGAACGACAGAACCCGAAGCCCTTTGCCTGTCAACCCTCTTTGCAAGGCCAAATCTCTCCAGTTTTTTCATGGTGGATTTTTTGGGATCATCCTGAAAAAGATAAATGAAAAATATTCTTGGCCTTACCACCTGATCCTTTGGATTCATGAGAAAAATTAGAGTATGGGAAGATATCTCTTAATTTCCCACTCCATTACATGGGATCTGAAGGCGTCCCACTCCCTCTGCTTTACCGTTAAGAAATTCTCATAGACATGATCACCAAGGATCTCCTTCATAAGCTTGCTTTCCCGCATATGGTGAAGAGCCTCACCCAAACTCTCGGGCATTGCAAACACCCCAATTTTTTTCCTCTCCTCTGAACTCATATGAAATATATCTTTTTCAACCGGTTCCGGTGGCTCCAACCCTCTCTTTATTCCATCCATGCCCATTCCAAGTATCGTGGCAAACTGAAGGTAAGGGTTTCCTGCTGGATCCGGACACCTTAACTCCATCCTCTTCCTCATGCCTTCACCTGCTGGAATCCTCAAGAGTGCGGTTCTGTTCTTGTTAGCCCAGGATATGTACACAGGTGCTTCATAACCGGGTATAAGCCTCTTGTATGAATTCACCGAAGAGGCAAGAATTGCAGATCCCTGGGAAACATTCTGGAGTATTCCAGAGAGATAACTCCTCATCATCTTGCTCATGCCAAACCTATCACTTTCATCAAAGAACAGATTTTTCTTTCCATCCTTAATCATGATGCTCTGATGTATGTGCATTCCGGACCCATTAACGCCATTTAGGGGCTTTGGCATAAATGAGGCGAACAAGCCGTGGCTCTGGGCAACATTCTTGATTATGCTCTTAAGTATAGAAATCCTGTCTGCCATAAGCAATGCAGGGGCATATCTCAGATCAATCTCCTGCTGGCCATAGGCAACCTCATGATGGGCTGCCTCAGGCTCAAAGCCCAGTGTTCTCATATCAGTGAGAATTTCCTGCCTTACCTCATTCGAGACGTCCATTGGTGTATTGTCGAAATATCCACCGAAATCACCCGGTTCATTTGTAGGGTTTCCATTTGCATCACGCTTGAAGAGAAAGAACTCAAACTCCGGTCCAACGAAAAATTCATTGCCCTGATCCCAAAGTTTCTTGAGTTGCTTTTCAAGGACGTATCTGGGGTCACCCTGAAACCTCTTTCCGTCAGGCAGGAAGGCATTGCAGATGTATCTTGCTATTTTGCCACTTGCTCCTGAGTACGGAAGGACAGCAAATGTTGAAAAATCCGGCACTGCCCTCATATCGGATTCCTCTATCTGTGCATATCCTGCTACAGAACTTCCATCAAACACAACGCCTTCATTCAAGGCATCTTCAAACCTGTTTTTCGGCACAGTTAAAGTTTTCACAGTTCCAACAATGTCGGTGAATTGAAGCTGAAGAAACTCCACTTCTGCCTTTTTTAATCGCTCTAGTTCCACTTTGATTTGATCTTCCATAAATTGGTATTATCATTCAGATATATGCACTTATCTAATTTGAAACGCTAAAAATATCCTTTTATAATTCAGAAATCAAGACATTTTGAAAGAATTTTGGTTTGCTTCAGTCAAAAATGAATGCAAAATCACACCAGGTTAACGAGAAAACCCAGTAAAAATCCTGAAAAAGCCCCAAGGTAGATAAATCTTGTAGTAGGGGAATCCTGTTCCCTGAGGAGATGCTTAAGAATGGGTATTATGACATAAAACATTGCGCCAATGGCCAACCCATCAAACGCAAGGTTGAAAATTGATGATGAGTAAAAATATCCTAATCCGGCCCCAAGTATTGTCGGGAAACCGCCAATGAAGAGCAACCCGAGGATCGCTTTTCCATCCTTGTCCCTGGAACCGAGAAAAGGTGATGCAATTGGAAATCCCTCTGTAATGTTCTGAAGGATAAACCCCATCAGGATTACTAAAGTCACACCCTTCAGGCCTATGGAAAGGTTGTCTGCGCCAAAAATCAATCCCTCAGTCAGGTTCTGAAAGCCAATGCCAAGGGCAATAAAGAATGAAAGCCTGTAGGTTGAAGATTGTTTTTTACCATTGCCCTCAGCAAGGAATATTACAAGAAATCCCAAAATAAGGGAAACAAAGAAAATGAAATCATAAAACGGATTTGAAATGTATCCTCCGTTTGCCGAATTACTGTATAATATTGGGGAAACATCAGAGAATACATCTGCAATCAAGAAAATCAGTATTCCAACGGCAACGGAGCCCAATATCCTTGTTTTCCTCTCAGTTAAACCCTTTGCCATAATCAGTGGAAACGTAAAAAAGATTGAAAATCCCATTATGACAGAGAGGAGCAACGTTATAAGGAATTTAATCATTGTAAGGAAATCCTTACAATATATTTAATCATTATGAAGGCAACCATACCACTGGTTGATTGAGAAATGCAATTTCAGGAGTTCTTATCTGTATCCCACATTCACCATGCACGCCTTTAATATGGTAGACTTTTTGATCAGCATAGAAATACTCTTGAATAATTATTCCTCTGATAGGGCAACACCCCATAGCCAAAAACCTATGGCGGCAATAGACTGATAGACCTTTCTTATATA